>JACZXC010000346.1 GCA_022571825.1 Myxococcales bacterium
AGGCTCATCTGCCAGGTGAGGCTGGGTGACCAGAGGCGATTCGGCCGCACATGCGTTTCGCGTGGCAGGACCAGGAAGATGACGGCCGGTTCCCGGACCTGCTCCAGATCGCGGTTCAGGGCCTGCATGCGGGCCTGTCGATTGGCGCGGGCGACTTCGACGGTGGGATCCAGACCGCGGAACGCAGGCGCGGGGGTGACGAGGTAGAGCAGAAGCAGGGCCTGGGGAACCCCGTGCAGCACCCCCAGGGCGGGGCGGGCGGGATCGCGGTGGCGCCAGGTGTCCTGAAGGACGCCCGCGACCAGCAGCGAGAAGGGAACCAGGGCCGGGTAGGCCTGGCGGTCGAACCAGACCCCGAAGACGGCCGAGAGTGCGAAATAGCCGCCGGTCCAGATCAGCAACACCAACGGAAGCCGCGCCTCTCGCGATCGAAGCCGGGTGAGAGGCTGGAAGGCGCCGCGCCAGCCGTAGTAGGCGATCACTATCGCCCATCCGAGGCCAGCGAGGGGCGGAAATCCGCGTTCCCCGGCGGCCGAGGCGGGGAAGAGCAGGGTGCGCCAGGATTCCTGGGCAATGGCGAGCCCGCGCGCCCAGTTGGCCTCGGCGTGATAGCCCCCGTGTTCGCCGAGAATCGCGAGACGAAGCCCGTAGACGCCGACGGCTGTCAGGAGTGGAAGGGCACAGATTGCCAAGGGTCGGATCGGCGACCGGTCGCGACCGCCAATCAGGTGAATCGCGAGAATCGGATACATCGGCACCAGGGCGAAGTTCACCTCTGTGGAAAGGACCGAGGCGGCAAAGGCGATGGCCGCCGCCGCGGCGGGAAGCGAGAGGATCCGGTCGCGCCGGCAAGCCCGGACGAAGGCGATCGCGCTGGCCGCTCCGAAGAAGGTCATGAGCCCGTAGCCACGACGCGCGATGATGGGAACCACCTCCTCGGCGGCGGGATGAAGCAGAAAGAGAGCGGCGGCGATGGCCGCACCCCATCGCGCGCGGCTCCCATGGAGCTCCCGGAAGAGGAGGTACACGAGCCCACCGGTAGCGACGTGGAGCAAACCATCACTCAACCGGTAGACGAAGGGGTCGAGGCCGCCCAGTGCGTAGCTCAGGGTGTAAGAGAACGCGACGACGGGCCGGTAGAAGACGAAGTGCGGGCGGCAGCAACCCCAATCGAACCAGTGGGGATTGGTGAAGGCGCCACGCGTGATCCACAGGGCGCCGTCGGTGGTCTGGGGCCAGCGGTCGAGAAGCGACGCGTAGGGCCAGAGGCTCGCGGCGGCCGCGAGAAGCAACAGCGCGAGCTCGGGAGGCGGGGCGAAGCGTGCGAGGCTTCGGATCGATCGCTGCACCCGCGCAGGCTAGCGAAGGTTTGGGGAGGGACTCTCAGGGGCGATGCTGCGGCCATGGCGACGGAATCGGCAGAGCATCGCGGGACGCGGCGGCTGACCATGGGAATCTTCATCTTCGACTGAGCAGTTGACGCCGGGGGCGGAGTCAGTCAGGATCGCTCCATGTCGAATCGCGTACTGGCCTCGGACCTGCTCGCCGCCCGACTCCTTATCGGGGCGGGAGAGGGTTCCTGCGGCCACTAGCGACTCGCTGCAACCGAAACCCTCTCTCGCCGAGCCCGGCCGGAGAGGGTTTTCGCGTTTCTGGACCTGAATCGCTAGCGGATCGAAACGCACGGCAACGCACCGAGACCGGAAACCTGGCTCCAGTCGATCGCTCGGCCCAGGAGCAACCCATGTCCGACAAGGTCGTCGTCTTCGATACCACCTTGCGCGACGGGGAGCAGGCGGCGGGCGTCTGCTTCAGCGCGCAGGACAAGATCGAGATCGCCTCGCGTCTCGCCGCCATGCGCGTCGACGTCATCGAGGCGGGCTTTCCCGGGGCCTCACCCGCCGAGGCCGAGGCTGTGGCCGCCGTGGCCCGCGAAGTCCGGGACGCCAGCATCTGCGGCCTGGCGCGGGCCGTCGCCACCGATGTGGACGCCGCCGGAGCCGCCCTGGGAAGGGCGCGCAATCCCCGCATCCATGTCTTCGTGGGCAGCAGCGACATCCATCTGGCCCACCAGCTTCGGCGCAATCGCCGGGACGTGATTGCCATGGCCGGCGCCGCGGTGCGTCGCGCTCGCCGCTATACCGACGACGTCGAGTTCAGTCCGATGGATGCGACCCGTGCGGACGGGAAGTTCGTCGCCGATATCGTCCGGGTCGCCCTGGCGGCCGGGGCGCGGACGATCAACTTCCCGGACACCATCGGTACGGTCCTTCCGGATCGACTGAGGGTCCAAATCGCCGAGCTGTTCGAGCGGGTGCCCGAGCTGGAAGCCGCGGTACTTTCCTTCCACGGGCAAGACGATCTGGGCCTCGCTACTGCCAATGCGATCGCCGCCGTGGGCGCCGGCGCGCGTCAGGTCGAGCTCGCCGTGAATGGAATCGGCGAGCGCGCGGGCAACACGTCCTTCGAAGAGGTGGTGATGGCCCTCCACGTGCACGGCGAAACCCTGGGTGTACACACCGACGTGGACACGACGGGGATCTGCGCCGTGTCCCGGTGTGTGGCCGAGCGCAGCGGGATCGCGGTGCCTCCCAACAAGGCGATCGTCGGGGGGAACGCGTTTCGCCACGCGTCGGGTATCCACCAGGATGGGGTCATCAAATGGCGCGAGAACTACGAAGGGATCGATCCCGAGAGCATCGGTCACCCGCGGGGGACAGAGATCGTCCTGGGCAAGCTCTCGGGTCGTGCGGGCTTCGCCCAGCGGGTGCGGGCCCTCGGCTTCGAGCTGCCGGAGGAAGCCATGGCCTGCGCCTTCGAGCGCTTCCAGATCGTGGCGAACAACAAGCGAGAAGTGGTGGACGAGGAGCTGCGCTCGATTTGTGCCGAGCTGTGAACGCGCGTCAGCGCGGTCGTCGACAGATCGCCAGCAGATCGAGACAGCGTTCGTCAGCGGGGCCGACGGGAAACTCGCGCCAGGTAAGGTCGTCTTCTAGAGACAGGTTCGACGCTCTCCGGCGCACGAGCACGGCGAACCTCGCGAAGAGCCACTCCACCAGCGAACGGGGCATTCGCTCCCGGAGGCGAAGGGGATCCAGGCGCATGATGCGACGAATCCGGCGAGAACGCTCCTCGAGGATGCGGGTGACGCGTTCGCTTGCGCCCACGCCGCGCATCTCGACCGACGAGAAACGTTGTCCCAGTCGGTCGGCCAGCTCGTCGGCGACGTACTCGTGCACGTGGTAGGGATTGACCCCGTCGGACATCAGACGATTCGGCGTGGTGATCAACGCGAATCCGTCCGGACGCAGCAGTTCCGCGATGCCATCGAGGTAGCGGGTGGGGTCTGCCAGGTGCTCGATCACCTGAAAACTCACCACGAGCGAGAAGGTGCGGGAGGCCAATGGGAGACCGGCGAGATCTGCGCGTACGAAGTGCCCGCCCGCACGCCGACTCGAGGCGTCGGGCACGACTCGGTCCAGTCCGACGACGCGGGCGCCCCAGTCCACGAGCCCGGCGGTTCCGGTGCCTGACCCACAGCCGAGATCGAGCACCCATGCGCTGCCCGCGTATTCCCGCGCGAACCGGTAGGCGATTTCGTGGCGCGCGAGGTCTAGACCGAAGAGCCGGTTGCCGGGGTGCAGTCGCTCTCCGGTGAAGGGTGCGTGGCTCATACCGGTGAGTTCCGGGTCTGTTCGAGCGCTTCGCGGGTGAACTCCCGCGCGAAGAGCAGACCCATCCCGGCGCGCAGCGCAATCATCCCGGCCGAGAAGACGAGACTCACCGCCATGAGCAGCTCGCGGCCGGCCAGAT
>JACZXC010000347.1 GCA_022571825.1 Myxococcales bacterium
CTCGCGCAGGGCGCGGCCGTAGCCCGGCGAGCCCTGGACGAGCACCCGCGCCCCCCCGGCTTCGGCGACCGCCGCCGTGGGATCTTCGCGACTGGGAACGACGACGAGGATCTCGATCGCGCGCGCCCGCGGCTCGAGAACGGCGCGAATCCGGCTCAGGAGCTCGGCCATGGTCTCGGCTTCGGTCCAGGCGGGAAGCACCACTGAGATCAGGCGTGGCGCCTCCCCGGCGCGCTTGCCGGCGGCGGGGCGAGGCTCGACCGGTTGCTTGACCATGGGAAGGTTCCTAATCCAGAACGGACCCGGGCTACACCGAATGTATCAAGACGTCGCTCTAGCCACCAACGCCCGATTCTTGACCGGGGACATGTTCTACGAGAATCACGAGGAGGCACGGCTGCGGGCTCAGGACTGCTTCTGCGACGCCGGGTTCGACAATTTTGTCGTCGCCGTCGCGCCCGAGCCAGGTACCGCTCTCCTCCTCGCCTCGGGCCTCGCGGCGATGGCGTTGGGGAGCCGGCGCTCGGCATCACTCGATCTTGAATTCGATCGGGGGCGAACGCACCGGAGTGGCGAGCGCGGGCATCCACCCCACCAGACGGTACGGTCCAGCGGCGGCGGGGCGTCCGTCGCTGCAGACCTGGTCCCAGGTCTCGGAGAAGGTCCTGGATTCGCCCGCCGCGAGCGTCACCTCGGTCAGCATCTGGGCGAACATCCTCCCCGCGGACCAGCGCCACACCTCGCCGCCCGCACCCGCGGAGACCGCGAAGTCGTGAGTCTGGGACGTGGGCAGGGTGAGCGAGCGGGGCTGGTCCGCGCGGTTCCGCACGGTGAGAACCAGCGTGACCGGTTCGACCCGCCGAAAGCCGCGGGCTTCTCGTCCGCCGCCGTCTTGCAACGAGACTCGAACGTCGAGAGCGTCGGGTGTCCGCGGCGTCGCCTCGCCCTCGGCGCAGCCCTGGCTCGGTGCCAGGCAGAGAAGCGCGGCGAGCACCATTGGCCAGCACGCCAGCCGGCCGACCGCGCTCGCGGCTCCTAGGCGTCGCGAGCGTAGAGCAGCAGGTTGGGCGAACCGTTGCCGATGCGGCTGAGCTTGTCTGGGCTGGCGTGGCCGAGCACGCATCGTCTCACCTGCGCGGGCGTCGCGCCCGGGTTGCGCTCCAAACATAGCGCGGAGACGCCTGCGGCATGGGGCGAGGCCATGGAGGTTCCGCTCAACGAGGTCGAGCCGCCGCCCCGACGGGCCGACGTGATGTCTTGACCCGGTGCGAAGAGGTCGACGCACTCACCGCGGTTGGAGAACGAGGCGCGCGAGTCCGATCGCGTGGAGGCGCCGGTTCCCACCGCCTGCGCGATTCGCGCCGGTGAGGCGTTGCAAGCGTCGGCGTTCTCGTTCCCCGCGGCCACGGCGTAGCTGACGCCAGCCTGGATCGAGCGGCACACGGCCAGGTCGAGAGCGGGCGAGGTGGATCCACCGAGGCTCATGTTGGCGACCGCGGACCAGCCGTTGGCCTGCGCGTGGGCGGTGACGAAGTCGACGCCGCGAATCACCATCGAGTCCGAGCCCGTCCCGTTGCGCAGCACGCGCACCGGGTGGAGCACGACGTCCTTGGCCACGCCGAAGACCGTGCCTCCCACGATTCCCGCCACGTGGGTGCCGTGACCGTTGTCGTCGTTGACGCCGTCTCCAGTGGCCGAGAAGCCCTCGCCCACCCGGCCGGCGAATTCGGGGTGATCGACGTCCATCCCGGTGTCGATGATATAGGCGTGGACACCGACGCCCGTCGCGCCGGGCTCGTAGACCGTGTCCAGGGGAAGACTGCGCTGGTCGATGCGGTCGAGGCCCCAGGTGGCGTCTTTCTGGGCCGGCTGCGGATCGATGCTCTTGCGACCGTCCTGCTGCACGAAGGCCACGCGCGGGTCGGCGGCCATTTGCTCGGCCTTGTCCGCGGCCGCGCTGCAGGCGAAACCCTGCAGGGCCGCGTCGAACACCTCGACGTCGGTGATGCCGACTTCGTTCACGAACGTCTGGGCCGTGGTAGTCAACGCGGCCCGGGTGGCGGCAGGCTGCGGCTTGAGGACGACGATGTAGCGACCGGGAATCGGATGATCGACTTCGACGACTCCCGAGAACTCGAGCGGCTCAGCGCAATCGAAGCCGGTACCCGGGTCGTCCGGAATCGGATTGATGATGCCGCAGCCGAGGGTCAGAAGAGTCAGTGCCGCGACCGCGGTGCCGAATGCCTTCATGTCTAGCCTCCTGAGAGCGATCTCGCGCGGACCTCCCATCGGCAACGCGGCAGCAGAATCTGACCCGAGACAATCGGGCACACGTCGATCGCAGGGTCGGCGGGGCCGTCTTCCCCCCTTCTCGGGGTAGTTCGTCTCATGGGATCGTCCGCGCCGTGACCGCGGTCACGCCGGGCGCAGATCCCGCATACACCGACGAAACAGGGGGCACAGCGGTGGCCCCCCAGGGGGGTCGATCTGCACTCTTCCCGCCCACCTCCAGGCTCCGTGGTCCGATTTGGGCTCACCGCAGACCTATTGGACAGAAACCCACAACCGGAGGTTCCGATGATCCGCCGACTCCTCGCCTCGCTTCTGCTCCTCCTCGCGGCTTCGTCCGCGCCGGCCGCCGCCGACCGCGGCGAGCCCCGAACCGATCCCGCCGGACTTCAGGCTCGCGGTCCCGATGGCGAACCGCTCGGAGACTGTCCCCTCGAGCACACCGACGTCGAGGTCGAGATCTCGGGCTTCGTGGCGCGCGTGCGCGTGACGCAGCTCTTCTCCAATCCCTTCAGCGATCCGATCGAGGCCGTCTACACCTTCCCGCTCTCGCATCGCGCCGCCGTCGATGCGATGTGGATTCGAACCGGCGACCGCGAGATCCGCGGCGAGATCGAGCGCCGCGAGGAGGCCCGGCGCCGCTACCAAGAGGCGTTGCAGCGGGGCCAGGTGGCGGCGCTGCTCGACCAGGAGCGGCCGAACGTCTTCACCCAGTCGATCGCGAATCTCATGCCGGGCGCGCAGATCGAGGTGGAGATCCACTACGTGGAGACCCTCGAGTACGAGGACGGTACCTTTGAGTTCTCGTTCCCGACCGTCGTGGGGCCGCGCTTCATCCCCGGTCAGCCGACGGGCGCCTCGGGGACCGGCTGGTCTCCCGACACGACGCGGGTCCCGGACGCCTCGCGCATCACGCCGCCGGTGACGCCCCCCGGCACACGCGCGGGTCACGACCTTTCGATCGCGGTCGACATCGAGGCCGGCGTTCCGATTCTCGACATCGTGTCGGAGCTGCACGAGATCGACGTCGACCGGGAGTCGGCATCCCGGGCGCGGGTACGGCTGCGCCAGAGGGCCACGATCCCGAACCGGGACTTCGTCCTGCGCTACGCGGTGGCCGCCGACGAGGTGCGAAGCGCGGTCCTCGCCCACCGCCCGGGAGACGGGGACGGCTACGTCAGCTTCGTGCTCCTGCCCCCCCGGCGCGTGACGCCGCACAGCGTCGCACCCAAGGAGCTCGTGTTCGTGGTCGACCGGTCGGGATCGCAGCGCGGGCTGCCGCTCGCCAAGGCCAAGGAGACGCTGCTGTGGATCCTCGATCACATGAACCCGAACGACACCTTCCAGGTGATCGACTTCGGAAGCCGGGCGAACCTGCTCTTCGACCGGCCGCGGCTCGCCAGTCCCGAGATGAAGCGTACGGCCCGGGCCCACATCGAGGCGCTCGAGGCGAACGGTGGGACCTTCATGGCCGAGGCGATCCGCGCCGTGGCCTCCACGCCCGCCGACGAGCACCGGCTGC
>JACZXC010000028.1 GCA_022571825.1 Myxococcales bacterium
CCAAAACGCCAGCGTACCCGACGGGGCGACGAGAAAAGTCATCCTAGCATGAGGCCGAGAGTTGCTGCGTCTACAGCGCGGACCCATCGCACAGCTCGCCGCGAAGTCGTCTCACCTACGGAACCCGGTTGCCCGTGTCGCGGTGGCCACGGCGCGCACGGCGGCGACGGTGCGAAGTGCAGCCAGTGGCCGGTAGCTGGTTGCCTCGGGCTACTGCGCGCAGGGAGCGAGGTGACGGCGCTGGGGGACTCGGGCGCGAGGTCTCGCTCACAGCAGCCGAGGTCAGCGGGACCGTGGACCTCTTGGAGCAGGTGCTCTCGCACCTTTACACGAGACTCTTCGCGGCGTAGCCCTGGCTTCCTCGACGTTCTCTGACAGCGCCTTCACGTCCGAGTGGCGACTCTTGCCATCCTCTACCCTACAGATGGAGGACGAAATGACGGCTCGCTCGCTCCTTCTCAATCGTGCTCTCTGGCTCGAACGCCTGACAATCGTCTGGAACGTTGCCGAGGCCGTGATCGCCATCGGCGCAGGCTGGCTGGCGGGGAGCGTTGCTCTCGTCGGGTTCGGGCTCGACAGCGTGATCGAGACGATCGCTGCGCTAGCGCTCTACCGACGACTGCGCGCGGAGCAGGCCGGTGCGACTGAAGAAGAGGCCGAAGCCCACGAGCGCAGGGCACTATGGATCGTGGGCGTGACATTCTTCCTTCTCAGCGGCTACATCGCCTTCGAGGCCGCGAGCACCTTGTGGACGAAACAGCCTCCCGAGGTGAGCCGAGTCGGCATCATTCTGGCGGCTGTCTCCCTGGCGGTGATGCCCGCTCTAGCAATCGCCAAACATCGAGCTGGAAAGGCGCTGAAAAGTCGGGCGCTGGTGGCCGACGCCAAGGAGACCTTCGTGTGCTCCTACCTGTCGCTGACGCTCCTCGCCGGGCTCGGCCTCAACGCCCTGTTCGGATGGTGGTGGGCCGATCCAGTTGCGGCTCTGACAATGCTTCCGCTCGTGATCCGCGAGGGCTGGGAGGCACTCGCGGAAGCACGCGAGGGAGCTGGAGAAGGCGGTACCGAAGCTCACGATCTGGAGGTATGAGAATCGCGCGTCTCGCGGGGCGATCCAGCTCCAGCCTAGGAGGCCATCTTCGGTCGGAAGATGCCAAAGGCGCTGGTGTAGCCGTGCAGGAACGTACGCCGCTGCACGGGGCCAATCTCGCCATTGCAGAAGAAACCCGTCAAAGGCACCTCGCCCAGGTGGCGCCGGAAGGAGTTGCTGTCGTGGTCCGGCTCGCCGTAGAAATTCTTTCCGCGCCCCAGGCAGGAGAACAGGAGCGCTCCGCCTGGCGCGGTGGCCGCCTGGTAGCGGGCGAGCCGGTCCTCGAGATCCGCGTCCGCGGTGCCGCGGTCGCGCAGGTGGAACTGCACGACCTGGGTGGCGTGGAGGGGTGCGGCCACGACGAGGGTGCCGTTCTCGGGGTCGCCTCCCACGAGGTTCCGAATCAGGAAGTCGCCGCGCTCATAGGCCGTCTGCTCGGCGCGCATTTCAATTCCGAGCAACAGCGACGTCTGGAACAGCGCGCGGTCCTCGGGGCTGGCGCCGGCGACGAGCTCGTTCAGCACCTGGAGGGGAGGGCGTCCATCGACTTCGTGGAGCACGTTGTCGCGGCAAAGGGTGACGAACATGGGATTCCCAACCGGGCGACAGCCCTGGGCGATGATGGCATCGACGACGACGTCGCCGGCGAGGCAGACGCCCACGACTCCACCGCGGTGAACGCGGTCGCCGAGGAAGAGCGCGTTGCTACCGGGCTGGTCGCCGCCACTCGCGATGCCACCCACTTTGACGGCTTCCGGAAAGCGCGCGTCTAGGCTGCGGGTCAGCTGCTCCACATCGGCGCTGGGATCACTCAAGAGAACGAAGTGGGGATCCGCCTCGGGCTCGACGCCCACGCGTTCGTTCCAGTGAGCCTCGTCGAGAGCCTCCCCGGGTAGCTGCGCCGTGTCGACGTGGAACCCGCGCAGAGACACGCCGGGGAGGCTCGCCGCGGCCAGGGCCAACGCGGGCCCCTCTTCCACCTCGTGCCCGCCTCCGATGATGCTGCCGCCGCTGCAGCCCAGTACCAGGGCGCCGGGCAGGGCGCGCGAAAGGCGCTCTGGGAGCGAATCGATCGCCGGGCTGTACTCCGCCGAGGGAAAGGCGAAGACCAAGTCCGGTGCTTCGCCGCCGAGCTCCGAGGCGATCGAAGCGGTCGCCTCGTCGACGGCGCGGTCGAGCCCTTGGGCCCGCGAGATTGCCGATGCCCAGCGCAAGGACGCTCACTCCTCCGCGGGAAAGACCTGCATTGCCTCCCGCACCTCGACGCGATCAAAGACGCCCTCGGTCGCATATGCCGTGGGGGTGGCCCGGAGCTGCTTGCGCGCTTGCGCGCGGCTGGGGATACCTGGCGAGCGGCGTCGGGCCAAGGGGCAGAACCCCGCGTCTCTTCCGGCCATGCGATTGGGGAGGTCGCCGTCCCCGTGGTCCGCATTATGAGCCCAGGCACGCGGTCCGAGTCAACCGGCGTTTCACCCTTGTCGAGGGGCGCGCGCGGGAGCGTTACTCGCATCAACCACGACCTGCGCCCGTTTTTAGCGAACAGCACCGACGGATCGCGGAAAGATTCTGAGTCGAACCGGATCTGTTGGCGGCAAACGGGGTCAGCATCGCAAACGCATGCACTCCACCGGCTCTGGGTAGATGTAATATAACCGAAAGCGCGTGACTAATATCGAGGTTGCGCACGGTCAATGAACGAGCTTCCGATCGGACGCTTCCAACGCGCCATCCTGGCCACCCACGAGTGCCGCTCGTACCTGCGAGAACGTGTCTTCGTCCGAGAGAAGTTCGAGGGAAAGACCGTCTGGGCGGGCTATGTCCTCGTCTTCACCCTGGCCGGCCACCCCACAGCAGCCACCACCTGCTACGCCTGGTCTGTCGATCAGCGGGTAACGGCCGTGCTCCATGAGGGGCCGGTGGACTCGCCACAAGCTGCTGTGCGGGCGGCGATCGTACAGGAGCATCGGGAGCGAAACCGCGAGACGAAATGACCGAAGCCGACTGGGCTCTAATGGCCATCCTGTTCATTTGCATTCTTTTGGGCATAAGGCGGTGGAGGCGTCGTAATTAGGACACTACCCAATTCTGTGTTGGGGGTCGGCTACTGAACTCCTGAAGTATCGCCTTCAGTCTACGGCAAGGATGCTTCCTGGCGGGGTTGTCCCGTTCGCTGTGGATCTTGGCTGAGCAGCGGACTGCGGAGAGTATCTTCTGGCTGATATATCAGGATGAGGGCAAGCCGGAGGAGAATTGAACGAGCTGTCCATCAAGGGCTTCCAGCACGCCATTCACGAGACCCACGGCTCACGCTCCCAGCTACTCACGCGGGAGCGCGTCCACGAGAGATTTGAAGGCGAGACTGTCTGGGCGGGCGAGGTGCTGGTATTCGGGCTCCTGGACCATCCCAGCTCCTCCAAGTGCTACGCCTGGGAAGTGGACGGTCGCGTAACGGCTGTGCTGCACGAGCCGCCTGTTGATTCGCCGCTGGCGGCGGTGAGAGCGGCTATTGCGGCGGAGCACCGCGGAGAATGAATCTCAACTGAAACTCGGACATTACCCTGAATTGGACCGCGGACTTGAGGCGGCGCAGGATAATTAATTCTGATGAGGAAACCTACCATGAAGACCAAAGACATCCTTCGCGTAAAGGGAAACGATGTTATCACGATCGGGCCGGATGAGACGGTCCAGGAAGCCATCCGCAAGCTGAATGAGTACGGCATCGGTGCTCTAGTCGTCACTGGCGAGCGTGAAGAGATCAGCGGGATCATCACGGAACGGGACATACTGCGCGAATGCGGCGAGCGGGGCGTCTTCTTGAGCGAGCCGCCCCAGCGGGAACAAACGAATTGGCCATCCCTCGTCCGGGACGTTATGAAGAGGGATCTCATCGTCGGAGTGCCCGATGATGGTCTCGACTATGTCATGGGGATTATGACGAAGAACCGAATTCGCCATCTACCGATCATGGATGGGAAGAAGCTGGCGGGCATCATCTCGATCGGTGACGTCATCAACGCCCATCTGAAGGAGACTGAGTTCGAGAATCGCATGCTGAAGGACTACATTCACGGGGTGACGCTTTGACGGGCGTGATCGTTCCACCGCTCCGGCCAAGCCCTCCTCCGCTTCCGCGAAGCGAAGGGCCGTTTAGTCGCTGTGGAATCACGGTCCGTCTCGGGCTTGAATCGACATCACTAGCATGGCGTCCATGAATCTAGACCCGCTAGCATTCGAGCGGGCTCCGATGACCGATCCTGAAGACAATTCGCCGTTCCCCGAGCCGGTTGCCATCCCGATCACCGACTCGATCGACCTTCACTACTTCCGAGCGGCCGAGATCGGCGATGTCGTGGACGCCTACCTCGAAGCTGCGCTCGAAGCGGGTTTCCGAGAGGTTCGCCTCATTCACGGGCGCGGGAAGGGAGTTCAGCGCAGCCGGGTGCAGCAACTACTTGCTCGGCACCCCCAGGTAGAGCGTTTCGCGGACGCTCCGGGCGACGAGGGAGGATGGGGCGCCACGATCGCATGGCTGCGGTAGTCCGAGGCTCGGTGGTGGTTCCACCGCGGGACTGTGGAGCGCCGGTGCTCTTACCGGGGGGGATTGCCCTACAATCTCACGTGACAGGAGAGCCGTCTTCTCCGGAGGAATACCTCGTGAGCGAGGAATCCGAGGCTCCAACGCTTCCGTACAAGGGTTATGAGATACGTGCGACTCCCTTGCAGTTACCAGAGTCCGGAGAGTGGACCCTCGACATTGAAATCGTGAGACGGCCGCAGCGTTCGAAGCGTCGCCGGAAAACCGGAGATGCTGTGAACCTGAGATCATTCAGTGCTCGAAACAAATTCTCGACGCAAGAGGAAGCGATTGCGCGCTGCTTTGCGTTCGGAAAGAGGATCATTGACGGGAAGGTCAAGGGTCGCACCGTCGTTGACCTCTGAAAGAAAACCCGGAGTCCATGGACCTCGGTCTACGCGGAGGTCGTAGGCCTGCCCAGCGCCGCCACAATTAGCAGGGCCACGTAGCTCGACACGGACCGCACTTCCTCCCGCGCTCGGTGCTCCACCTTCCTCTTCTGCTCGGCCGTGAGGGGAACGGCGATCCCATAGGCACTGCGCTTGTCACCCAGCGAGACGCCCCCGGTTGGCCGTCCTCGTCCTGGCCCACGCCGGAGATCCTCGATCACGAGCAACGCCACAGTGCTTCCAACCGACCGCAGGTCCGCAGCCGCTCGGGCCTGAAGTTCCCGGACTTCGCCCCGGGTGAGCTGGGGATCGACGCGCAGCCGGACCATCCGGCCTCGGCGCTTCGGGCGGGACTTCGCTGACTTTCGTTTCGTCTTCCGGGCAGCGACGCTTCACGCCGCACGGGCTCCGGCACACGTTCGCGAGCCTCCACCTCGCTCGCGGCACGAATCTCAAGTGGATTCAGGCCCAGGGTGGCTGGTCGAGCGCCAAGGTGGCTGCTCGACTGGTACGGGCACTACCTCCCGACGGAGACCAGTGGCTATGCGGACGCACTGTCAAGCGTCCCCGGACGGCCCTATACGGCCCCTGCCGAAAGAGCCGTTGCCAGACGGCGCCCGCCGACTTCCGAAAAGCCGAACACCAGCGAAAGGATGCGTGGCGCCCCGGGGAGGAATCGAACCCCCGACCCGTCGCTTAGAAGGCGACTGCTCTGTCCGACTGAGCTACCGGGGCCGCCGCCAACCTAGCAGGACCTCGCCGCAAGGCGCCGGAGAACCGCGTTGACACCCCCGAGGGCCGCGGATAGCTTCGCCGCACCTCGCGGTGGGCGTAGCTCAGCTGGTTAGAGCGCCAGGTTGTGGTCCTGGAGGCCGGGGGTTCGACTCCCCTCGCCCACCCCAGAATCCTCTGTGACGGCCGGCGGTTAGCGACTTGGCTCCGCCGGCTGCTCTTTTGCTGGGGGGACTCGTCGAGCCGAGCGAGCAAATCCGCCGGGACCTCCCCCGGTTCAAGCTGCATCGGCTCCCGGTACTCCATGCCCCCTCCCCAGCGGGCGTAGTGGCGCGCAGTCACCGTCCGCTTCGCAGCGGCCTTGCTAGCCGGCGCCCTGCTTGGCGATGGCAGAGCGAGAGGCAAGTACCAGGCCGCTTGGGGCGATCGCGTACCGCATACCCTTGATGATGACGACCGTCGTGTTGGGAAGCCTCGGCGCTGGATAGCTGCCAGAAGAAGCTCCGTTACAGCCCGCCGCATAGTACAGCCCAGGCAACAGCCAGGAGAACCGGTCCGCTTCTCCTGTTCCGCGTGACGGCACGGGCCGCAACCAGGAGAAGAGCACCGGCGATGAAGTCGTCGGCGTAGCTATGGAGGTTGTCGAAGTTCGTCTTGCATTGGACGGCCTCGCGCAGAGGAAGTCCGATTCCCATGGCGTACGCGGCGCCCACTTCGAATCGCATTGCTTTACCCGCCGGTCAACCGGTGGCCTGATAGGTGCTGGGCGGGGCTCTTGATTTTCAGGAAAGTGCGCCCTTTCGGGCGAGCGTTGAGGCCGTTAGGAACTCGGAAATGGACCTCCCACATCGTTTTGGATCGTCGAGCTGTGGGTGGTGACCCCCCGGGTAGATCGCGATCGCGGCATCCTGCATCAGTTCAGCCGCACGCTCTCCGATCTCGGGCCCACCGAACATGTCGTTCTCTCCCCAGATGAAGCGCACGGGCTGATGGAGCCCGGCGAGTTCGGAGTCCGCCAGCACGATGTGAGGCCGAGGGGAGAACCATCGCGAGGCCGTCTGCAACATCGTCGATAGCGTGAGAGCGAACTCTGGCCGCCGGCTCGCAAGATCGTGAATCTCGAACACCTCCTGCGGCGTCTGAGCCCAGGCCGCTCGCCCCAGCGGAGCCTTCAGCAGACCCCGAGACCGATTCGGGCTCGAAGGCAGACTCAAGAGGAGACGGTTGATCCCGGGGACGGTCAACAGCGAAAGGATCAAGCCGGGTCGCACTCCGGGCAGGGCGAGAGCCGGGACGCCAAAGATGACAACCTGCGGTACGAGGCTCGGTTCATCGACGGCAAGCCAGAGCGCAGCCATCCCCCCGAGGGAGTTGCCGACCATCGGTACCGCACCCAGACCGAGCTCGGACAGGAGCTGCCGAAGCATGGCCACCGTGTGACTCCGGGGATCGTGGTTGCGATAGTCCACTCCGTCGCTGAGTCCATGCCCCGGAAAGTCGACGCACAGCAACCTGCGGTTGGGAATGTGAGGAAGCATGGGCGCCCAGTGGGCGGCGAACAAAGTGGCTGGGTGGAGAAGCATGACGGGAGGGCCTGAACCCGTCTCGAGTACGCGGACTCGAAGCGCGGAACCCTCGACCTTCAAGTGCAGGAGATGCTCGGTCACCGACACGTCATACCGAGCAAAAAGGCGCCCCTCGGCATCGCGAATCTGCTCTTCGATTGCACTCATGAAAGGCCTCCCGAAGCGCCCAAGTTCACGGCCGAACACTACCAGAGAGCGATTGGAACGCGCGCTGCCGGCGCCAGCGAGACCCGGAACCTAGACTCCCGCGGCGCCCGATGGCCCGAGGAGGGATGACCGTGTTGTTTCGACTTCTTGCTCTGCCGCTGATCCTCGCCGCGCTCGGCTGCAACGGCCCCATGGGACTGCTTCCGGGCGGCGAGCTCAACGGCGAAGCGAGACCGGCGCCGGCTGACTGGGCGTTCGCGGGAGACTCCGGAATCGTCCAGCTCGAAACGCGGCCCGAGGATCCCTACTCGGTCAACATTGCCTTCACCGTCCTGGGCGGCCGGCTGTACATCAACGCGGGCGACACCGAGACCCAGTGGGTGAAGAACATCGCGTCGAATCCGCAGGTGCGGCTGCGGTTGGACGGCGTGCTCTATGACCTGCGCGCCGAACGAGTGATGGACGCGGACGAGATCGCTGCCTTCGCCGGGGCCTGGACCAGCCAGTCGATGTTCCGCCGCGACCCAACCAGGTTGGAGGAAGTCTGGCTCTATCGCCTGGTCTCACGCTAGAGCCGATCAGACAGCGTCAAGCCGCTGACGCGCCCGAGTTCAACGTCAAACACTGCCACGGGTCGATTCGACCCGGCTTCGGCACACTCGAGTGTCGTAGCCGCGCGTTGTCAAACGCTCAACTGTTCACAAAGGCGGCACAATGCCAGTCCGAGCCATAGATTCCGGGGACAACTGCACATCCCGGTCCGCGATCGGCGTCTCGCTGAAGGCGCGCACGCGAGCGACGGAAGACATTCGCCGATCGGGAGCCCGGGGTCTCAGTCTCACCGACGGCGGTCACTCCACCTGAGGTACGATGGAGGACGATGCCGATCGCACCGATGACTGCGATGCGCCGCGGAATCGCTCCTCGCGGCCTGGAAACAATCCTCGCGGCTGGGCTCGCGCTGCTGCTCCCCGCGCCGGCGAGCGCGGGCACCCAACTCCACTTCGAGACCGTCCTCGGAGACGTCGACGTCGAACTCTTCGACACGCTCCGCCCGGTCTCGGTGAACAACTTCCTCAACTACGTGAACGACGGCGACTACACCGACTCGGTTGTGCACCGGAGCGTGCCCGGGTTTGTCATCCAGGGCGGCGGCTTCTTCCTGGATGGGGTCAGCCTCGTCCCGATTCCGACGGATCCTCCCTTCCAGGATATTTCCGGCCCCTCGAACCTGCGCGGCACCCTCGCGATGGCGGAGAATGAGCTGGGCGCCACCAGCCAGTGGTTCATCAACCTCGCCGACAACACCGGCCTCGACCCCGACTTCACGGTCTTCGGGGAGGTGACGTTCGGCATGGATGTCGTCGACGCCATCGCGGCGCTGCCCACCTTCCCGTTCGCGGCGCCGTTCAACCAAATCCCGCTCCGCGACTACACCGCCGCTGACTTCGCCGCCATGGTGCGGGTCACGGAGGACCACTTTGTGATCGTCCACGCGATCCCGGAGCCGGGTGCGAATCTGCAGCTCCTGGCCGCGGGGCCGCTGCTGGCCTTCCTAGCCCGCCGCCGCGGGCGATCGAAGCGCCCACCCGTTCGCTCGGCTCCCGCGGGTGGTTCCTCAGGAGATGGGGCGAACCGAGTCCTCGAGCTTTAGAATGGCTTCGAGAGCGGCCGCGCTTTTCTCTTCGAGGAGCGCGCAAGCCTGAAAAGCCTCGCGGAACGCACGGCTGGCCTCCCGTGCGAAGGACCGCCAGGTCGCCGCACCCAGAAGCTCGCCCTGGGCTTGAATCGTCAACTGTTCGCTCAGCGGACGACCGGCGAACAGGCCGCGATTGATCTCCTCGATATCGGGGTTCTTGGCCAGGATTTCGCGCCGGATAGCTGCGGCGTCTGGGTAGAGGGATTCGATCCGGTCTGCAATCTCTTCCTCGCGCTGCGCGCAGGCAAGAAGCTGGCTCCGGTGCGCGTCGTAGCTCGGTTGGGCGGCCCAGCCCCGATAGCGTTCTGCCGCCAGACGCTCGGCGATCGCGACGAGGAGTGGTTGCTGCTCGCGCGGAACGCGTTCGAGGACTCCGCCGAGAACCTCCCCCAGGTTGGGGAGTGCACTCGTGTCGCTCGCTTCCATCTTCGACTCCCTGGTTCGCCGCCCAGCGGACCGGGCGCCTAGCCATGCTTCACAGGTTTCGACTTCGCTTCGAACGCCAGCCAGGCCGCGAAGCAAGGCTCCTACCCCGTGATCCGGGACCCAGCGTACCACGCTAAGCCGGGGTCGATCTGGATGGGGCGAAGGGATCCGAGGCGATACTCTATCCGCATGCCTCCGGAATCGTCTCTCGACACGTCGTCCCTCGACAGTCTCGACGTCATCGGCCCGGATACCTATCTGGAGAACGGCTACCCCCACGCCGCCTGGAAGCGCCTGCGACGGGAATCCCCGGTGCACTGGTTCGACCTGCCCGGCGGCGTCGGGTTCTGGGCCGTGACTCGACGCGCAGAGGTCGTCTGGATCTCGAAGCAGCCGAAGCGCTTTCTGAACGCGCCCCGCCTGGCCATCTTCGAAGAGGGCGCTCCGCCTGAAAAACGGGACATCCGCCACCTGCTGGTCATGGATCCGCCGGAACATCCGAAGTTCCGCGCCACCGCGAGCAGCTGGTTCATGCCGCGCGCGATCCGCGCTCGACGCGCCGAAGTGGAACGCATCACCCGGGAACTGCTGGACGAGATGGCGGGCGATGGAGAAACGCGCGAAGCGGATTTCGTCAACGACCTGGCCGCCCCTCTCACGCTCGCGGTGCTGGCTGACATGCTGGGCGTCCCGCGCGAAGACTGGCGGCTCATGTTCCACTGGACCAATCAGATCGCGGGCTCGGCGGATCCGGAGTTCCAGTCTGACGGAATCGACGGGTCAGTGGGCGGTGGCATTACCGATGCGCGCGACGGCATGTTTCAGTATTTTACCGAGCTCAGCGCGAAGAGACGTGCCGCGCCCCGCAACGACATCGTGAGCGTCCTCGTCTCCTCGACCATCGACGGCGACCCCATGCCGGTGATGGAACTGCTGTCCTACTTCATGTTGCTTGTCATCGCCGGCAACGAGACCACCCGCAACGCCGCGAGTGGCGGACTGCTCGCCCTGATCGAAAACCCGGGAGAATTCGACAAGCTCCGAAGGAACCCGGATCTCGTCGAGCTCGCCGCAGAAGAGATCGTGCGTTGGACGTCACCGGTGATTCAATTCTGCCGCACGCCCGTGGAAGACGTGGAAGTCGCAGGAAAATTGATCAAAGCGCGGGAGTCGATGTGTCTCTTCTATCCCTCGGCCAACCGCGACGAAGCCGTGTTCGAGGATCCGGAGATATTCCGCATCGACCGGAAGCCGAACCCGCACCTGGGTTTTGGGATCGGCGAGCACTTCTGTCTGGGAGCGAACCTCGCGCGACTCGAGTTGCGCGCGATCTTCCGCCAACTGGCCGAGCGCATGGAGGAGGTCGAGCTGGCGGGTCGCTACGAACGCACGCGCTCGAGCTTCCTGGGAGGCGTCAAGCGCATGCCCATCCGGTATCGTCTGCGGCCTTCCTGACGAGCGCGAAATAGGGCGGGCCTTTCCTGCTGCTGCAGCGCGTGACAGAGCAAGAGCGAGTCATTCACCTCGACGTTGAGACGGACGACGTCGGCGCGGAAGTGGCTCGCCTGGAGAGGCCAGGGGCGCGGGTGAAGGCCCGGATCAGCCGGCATGTCGTGATGGAGGCGCCGACGGGCCATGCCTTTTGCGTTGTTCCGGTGTACCGGAGGGATTTTCCGGCCAACGCTGCCGAGTGGGCAGACGACCAGTAGCCCGCGCTTGCGGCTGGGCGGTTTCGACACGACAAGATCGGATGCGGGCGGTCCACTCGGGCCTCGAACTCCATTTACTTTCGTAGCCGCTCATACGCCTGTTGGATCTCCACCGCCTTACGATGAGCGACCTTTTGCAACTCCTCACCCAGGTGAGCCACCTTGTCCGGATGGTATTCCTGCATGCGGGCTCTGTAGGCACTTTGAATCTCTTCTCTGGATGCCGAAGAGTCGATGCTCAGGATCTCGTAGGGATCAAACGAACTTTCGGACGCCGCCGCTTGTGTACGACTTGAACCCTCTCGCTGATCGTGTCCACCGCTCCCTTGGGTTGCGCGAGCGGCATATTTCCGCAGACGGTTGCGATAGAAGGTGGACAGTAGTGCGATGAGCAAGAAATCGTCGATCAGGCCGAGACCTCTCCCGAGAAAGTCGGGTATCAAGTCTCGGGGAAAGACGAGGTATAGGACGGCAATGATGATCAACCACTTCTTGAGATTCCTGGGATCCATCATTGGATCTGAACGCTCCGCCTTCGTCATCCCGCATCGATACCTGTGGCGATCAGTTTACACGGCCCCCGTACGCCGTAGTTGGTCTCTCCCGGATCCCCCGAAGCCCCGGTAGGGCCTTAGGCTACCAACCAGGCCTCAGCGCCCGGCCGCAGAACGCTCGTCGTCCCACAACGAAAGGATGTTGCCCTGAGCCGGGCTCGCGCTCCCCTCGAGTGTTGCGCCGTAAACGCGCTCCACCTGCTCGCGTCCGTAACCCCGCTCCACCCGCAGCCACTTCGCGCTCGACTCGATGAAGGCCTGAAGCAAGGCACCGAGACGCTCCTGGAAACCCTGGGGCCCCCAGTCGACGATGCGCTTCTTGATCTGAGCCGGCGCGAAGAAGAACTCGCGTTTGGGTCCGGGGATGTCGCCATCGTCTCCGCCCGCATGCCAGTGGGTACCGCCGATGCGCTGGCTGAACTTGAGATTGGCGCCCAGCTGTTCGTGCACCCCGCGGGTCACCTTGGTGTTGCCCGCCATGTCGACGAAGACCGCGGGATCATCGGCGAGCGCGCCGATCTCGTCGTAGGTCAATACCTGGTCGTAGAATCCCAGGCGCTTGACGAACTCCAGGTGAGCCACCGAGGTGAGGCCGACGGCCTTGGTCTGAGCTCGCCGGGCCACTACGAAGGCGAGCGCGATGGAGGTCTTGCTCGAAGCACTCGAGATCAGCACCGATTTCGCGCCGTAGAGGTCGCTATCGGCAAGGAAGTCCTCAGCGAGAAAGGCAGTCGTGAAGAGGCCTCGCGTCAAGGCCAGTACGTCTTCATGTTCGACGGAGTAGAGCGGGTCGTTCGCCACAGGCTGATACTGGTTGTAGACCGGTGCCAGCTCCCGACGGTGCGCAACACCATCCACGATGGAGCCCGGATTTGCCGCCGCCGGTTCGATCAGCAAGTACCTCGACATGGGGAAGAAGCCGGAGCATCGCGTCCCCACCGCAACGTCGTCGTGCGTCGAGGCAATGACATCACCGAAGCCCATGGTCGGGAGGCATCCCCAGCCCTCCTCCTTGGGGAAGAAGTACCAGTAGCGCAGCAGGTCCCCGGCCATCGCGTAGGAGATGTTGTTGGCCGTAAAGGCGAAGCGGTCCACCCGGAAGAGCACCTGGCCCGGTGCGAGGTCCGTAGATACCTCCGTCTCGACGAAACGTGTCTTGTGCCAAGCGCTCTTGTCGACGATGAAATCAAGGCCTGTCAGTTCTGACATGCGTTCTCCTCTGACACGGTTCGGGTCCGTCGATGGTAATCGTTGCGATTCAGTCTTCCCGCGCGTAGGTGACGCCCATGAATACCCTCCCCGTTCGCAGTCGCCAAACCCAATTCTGAGGGTGAAGCGCAACCCGGTCAAGATGTTCGGGCGGAGCGGCGCACAGGCCATTTTGTTGCCACAAACTGCCAGCAACTACGGAGATCGCGCTCACGGTATCCAGTGGATTCCGCGGCTGCAGCCAGATCGAGTCGATCCCCTTGAACCTCCCCGAGACGGCCAGCACCAGGCTCACCGTTCTTGCCGGCGACGGCAGCGCGACCCAGGGCACCGCTTTAGACGGCAGCTTCAGCGCGGAGACGGTGAGCAACAAGCTGGTGACTGCTTGGATCTACCGCTGGAGCCGGAATCCACAAAATGTGGCACGGGGAATAGGAGCAAGACTGCTCGTGTGGGTCGATGCCCGCGCCTCCAGCCCGCGGGTGCGAATTTTTTGTAGGCTCTGGACATCCTAGGTACTGGGTGCTACGAGCGTGGTGCCTAGCCCAGGAGGTCAGAGCGCTTCTGGACTGTTGCGCTCTGGCTGCTCATGTTTCGCCTCCCGTGGTCGAAATGATGCGACGTAGCATGAGAATCGTACGAACCCTAGCTATTCCGCTGCTCATCTGGCCGCTGATCCTCTCGGCCGGCGGCAGCCCCCTGTGTGCTCCAGACCAGGCCCATGCCTCCAGCCACGACGCTGCTCACCGAACGGCGGCGAGCGCGCATACCGAGGGGGGGCACCACGACAACAGTGCTCCGGCTTCGCACTCCGGGCACAGTGAGGACCATTTCGGACACGAGCACCCGGGAAGCCCGGAGTCCATAC
>JACZXC010000348.1 GCA_022571825.1 Myxococcales bacterium
GTCCGCGTCCGCGCATACGACGATGGCGTTGTTGCCCCCCATCTCGAGCACCAACAGCTTGCGCGGCTGATCCAGGGTGGCTTCCCGCAGCCCTCGCCCCACCGCATAGGATCCCGTGAAGAGCACCGCGTCGATGTCCGGGTGCACGGCCAGGTTCCGGCCGGTCTCGGCCCGCCCCTGCACGATCTCGAGGACTCCCTCGGGCAGCCCGGCGCGTCTCCACTGGGCAACCATCCACTCGCCCACCGCCGGGGTGAGATCGCTGGGTTTGAAGACGACGGTGTTGCCCGTGGCGAGGGCGGGAACGATGTGTCCGTTGGGCAGATGGGCGGGGAAGTTGAAGGGTCCCAGCACCGCGAGGACACCGCGCGGGTGGAAGGTGGCCCGGGCGCCGTCGCCGGCCTCGATGGGCGCCACCAGACCCATCCCGGTCTCGAGGGTGGCATCGACCTTCGCGGGAATCAGGGCGGCCTCTCCGAGGGCGTCCCAGTGTGCCTTGCCCATCTCCCGTGCGATCAACACCGCGAGTTCATCGCGGGCCTGCCGGACCCCATCGCGAAATCGGTGGAGCACCGCGGCGCGCGCCTCGAAGCCCGCGTCGCGCCAGCTGGGCTGTGCCCGCCGCGCCCGGGAGACGGCGGCGTCCACGGCGGACTCGTCGGCGATTTCGAATCGCCCGATCTCTTCTTCGGGGTTCGCCGGTGAGGTGCTGCGGAGGAGCTCGGCCACGATGTCTCAGGGAAGCGGCGTCACGACCACTTCGTCTCCCGCCGCTACGCCCAGCGCTTCTCGGCACTCCTTCCGGACCCGCGGTGCCCCTTCCGAGTCGAGGGGAACGACGATGGCGCGGAACCCGAACTGACCCTCGGCCGAAAGCAGCGCCAGGGCGTCCTCGGAGGGCTCGATTCCTTCGAAGGGGAGTCCCGGCAGAATCAGGCGCCGCCGGTCGCGAACCGATGCGATCGCGTCGCGCGCCGCGCCGTAGTAGGGCCCGCCGTCGAAGGGGTCGACCTGGTGCAGATAGCGAAAGCCGACCTTTTCCAGGATGGCGACCGCCGCCTTGGCGTCGGTCTTCCCGATGATCGCCTGCACGGATTCCGGGAAGAGCGTCGCGTAGACGGGGTCGCGGGGGAACAGGTCCGCGATGAACTGCTTGTTCCTCGCCGAGAGTCGATCGGCCTCGCAGTAGCCCAGGCCCGTGAACTGCGCGCCAAAGGCGTTCCAGAGCAGGTTCTCCCCCGACTCTTCGAAGGGGGAGAGCATCTCGGCGATCACCTCGCGCTCGAATCGGTCCGGATGCCTGGAGATGTAGGCGAGGCGAACGATGGAGAGCGCCTTGCCGCATTTCTCGCGACTGCGGCGGTAGGCCGGATCCAGGATCAGCCCTCCGATCTCGGTGGGACCGTCTTCGGTGGAGAAGAGCTGAAGCTTGGTGTGGACGAAGCGCCGATCCAGCTCGGCGCTTCGGCGCTCCTCGGTGGTCACCCCCAGCCAGAAGTACGGAACTCCCGATCGTCCCTGCTTGGCCAGGATCGTCGAGGTTCCCACGCAGCGCGCGGTCTCGGCGTCTTCCAACACGAAGACGTAGATGCCCTCGCGCCAGTCATCGAGCTGTCGGTCGAAGGAGCGCAGGGACGCGCGGATGCGTCCCTCGAGAAATTCGCGGTCGCTGGGGAGGTTGAGTGAATCCAGCTGTCGGGCCAGGTCGACGAGGGCTTCGAGGTCGGTCTCGGCGATCGGCCTCAGGATCAACACGGAATCTGCAGCTCTTCGCCCACCCGCCGGATCGCCTTCTCGAGCATCGCAAAGCCCGATTCGAGTTCCTCGTCGGTGATATTGAGGGGAAGCAACATGCGGATCTTGGTCGGGCGGTCGCCGGCACTGAAGAGGAGCAGTCCCTCTTCGAAGGCCGCCTGCATCACGGTCGATGCGACCGGGGAGGACCCGTCGAAAGGAACAAAGGCCTGCATGGCGCCGATCCCGGAGCGGGGGCCCACGGCGTGCGGCATCCGCTTCTGCAACGACTCGAAACGGCGATCCACCCGCCGTCCGAGAACGGCGATGCGTCCGTCGGGCCCCAGGTAGCCCTCGTGCTCGAGTCGCTCGATCAGACTCGCGCCGACCGCCATGCCGACGGTGGATCCCGCATAGGTCCCGGCGATCAGGCCGGGCCGGGGATTGTAGGCGTGGGTGAACAGGACCGCGCTCGCCTGGAGCATCTTGCCCACCGTGACCACGTCGACGTGGTCGGCGAGGTCCAGGGTCTGGAAGGCGAAGATCTCCCGGGTGCGGGCGAACGTCTGCACCTCGTCGACCCAGACGGCGACCTGGGCTCGACGGCAGTGTTCCATCAGGGCGACGAAGAACTCGCGCGGCGCCGTGTGAATGCCGCCTTCGCCCTGCACGAGCTCGAAGAGCATCCCGGCGACCCTTCCCGGATGGCGGGAAAGATGGGCGTCGAGGGCGTCCAGGCTTCGCTGGGTCGAATCGGGGTCGCTGGGATCGAAGAAGGGAACCGTGAGAACGTTCCCCCGCAGCGGAAGCCCCTCGCGAAAGGCCGGCTGATCGGTGAGCTCCGCCATGGCCAGAGTGCGCCCGGCGAAGCCGCGCTCGAACGCGACGATCCGGTCGGCGGGATGGCGTTTCTGGTGGATCATCTTCAGCGCGTTCTCGTTGGCCATGGCGCCCGACACCGAGAGCCAGACGTGCTTGAGACGGGGTCCCGCGTGTCGCAAGAGAGCACGGGAGAGGCGCAGGTACTCGGGCCCGGGCTGGAGGTGCCCCTGAAATACGGTATCGCCCGCCGCCGCCACCACCGCGACCTCGAGGAACTCCCGGTCGCTGTGGCCCATCCCGTAGACTCCGATGCCTCCGATGAAGTCGAGTTTGGTGGTCCCATCGGCCAGGGTGACGCGAGCCCCCCGACCCAGGCCTTGGGCGAGGAAGGGGTAGAGCAGCGGTCGGCCCCGCAGCCGGCCCAGCTGGCGCAGGGCCTTCTCGTAGGCCTGCGGCGCCAGGGTGCGCTCGGCCGCCTCCTCGCGAACGGCATCGATGAGAGTCCGGGCCGCGTCGCGGACCCGCGGCGAGTCGAGAAGGCTCTCCAGAGGACTGGGCTTGGACCGCGCCATGAGAGACCATCCTATCGGCCGGGGCTGCGGCGGGCTTGCGCTCAAGTTCGCAAAGGTCTCTGACGACGGGTCGTTGGGTGATCCGCTTGCGCAGCGGGCCGGTCTCGGCTGCCCGTGTGAGAAGGTGGGGTGAGAAAGGTCCGCAAGACTCGGAAAACCCTGGCCGCGCGCCAGGTTGCGCGCCTGCGCCAGGACCGGTCCAGGGCCCGGAGCCCCGGTGCCGGTGCCCACCTGACGACGCCCCATCTCTGTCTGCTGAGGGCGCCCGCCGCCTCGACGCGGACGGGTCCGATGGACCGCGAATTTCAGGTCGCCACCTACAACGTCCACCGGTGGACCGGTCTCAACGGGCGCACCCGCCCGGACCCGGCCCGGGCCGGCTTGGTGATCTCGGAACTCGACGCCGACGTGATCGCGCTCCAGGAGGTCCTGCGTCCGCTGTGGGGCGAGGATCCCCTCGAACAGCTCGCCGACTCCCTGAGTCTGCACGTGGCCTTCGCCGCGACCCGGGTCCACAGGCGCGGCGAACTCGGCAACGCGATTCTCTCGCGCTGGCCGATCGCGGGGGTCTCGATGCTGGACCTCAGCTTCTCGCGCCTGGAGCGTCGCGTCGCGGTGGTGGCCGAATTCGAATGCGCGCCGGGAATG
>JACZXC010000349.1 GCA_022571825.1 Myxococcales bacterium
GGGCGACGTCGCCAGCACAACCATTCTCGACGGTCGCGTCGAACACGCGATCCTGCTCGAGATCTTTACCGATGGCGGCGTCGGGACGCTTCTCACACGCTGACATGCCCAAGGACTTTCTGACACTCGCGGACTGGACCGCCGACGAGCTACTCGCTTTGCTCGAGCGGGCTCGGGAACTCAAAGAGCTCCGAAAACGCTCACGCGAACATCGGACGCTGGCCGGGCGCGTGCTTGCGATGTTTTTCGAGAAGCCATCTCTGAGAACGCATGTCACGTTCGAAGCCGGTATGACGCAGCTCGGAGGCCACGCGATTCTGCTTCGCCCGGAGCAGATCGGTATCGGCACCCGTGAAGCGCCTCGAGACGTCGCACTAAATCTGTCGCGTTGGGTCGATGCCATCGTGGCGCGAACCTTCAGTCACTCGCTGCTCGAAGAGCTCGCGGAGGTTGCGACGATTCCGGTGATCAACGGACTCAGCGATTTGCTGCACCCGTGTCAGGTGTTGGCGGATTTCCAGACGATCGCCGAGCACTGCAAGCTGACGGACGCGGTGATCGCCTACGTCGGCGACGGCAACAACATGGCCAACTCGTTGCTCCTCGGCGTCGCTGTGCTGGGCCTCTCGCTGCGCGTCGCGACGCCCGCCGGCCACCGGCCCGCGCGGCGCGTCCAGCGCCGGGCGGAGGAACTCGCCGCCGCCAGCGGTGCGCACCTTTCCTGGTGCGAGGACCCCGTCGCGGCGGTGACGGGAGCCGGGTTCGTGTACACGGACGCATGGACGAGCATGGGGCAGGAGGCCCAGCGCGAGCGGCGCCGGGTCGAATTCGCCGCCTACCAGGTGAATTCGTCGCTGCTCCGCCACGCGCCAGAGGCCTGGGTCATGCATTGCCTGCCCGCCCACCGCGGTGAGGAGATCACCGACGAGGTCCTGGACAGCGAGCGCTGCATCGCCCTGGATCAGGCCGAGAACCGCCTTCACGCCCAGAAGGCCATCCTGGAGCGCCTGCTGCTCCAACCCTGATCCGAAATGGGACGGGGACTTCGCCGCCTCTGGGCTCACTCTGGCTCCGAGGCCAAGTCGGACGGCAAGATCCCCGCGGGGAATCAGGACCGGATTCTGTAATCCACCCGGAACCCGCACTCGGTAAGGGAGGCCGGGGCTCCAACTCAGCTTTCTCCGCCGACGGGCCGATGAGGCGGGGGCGCAGGAGCCCAGGGTCTTCTGCGGGGAGGCCCAATCGTCTGGTGTCCGATGGAACCCACCAGCAACGGATCCCGCGGCTCGCGGCGGACTGGGATCCCTTGGGGAGAGACATGAGTCCGGCCGAGGGTTTTCTGTTGTCCCGAATCGACGGCCAGACGCCTTGGAGTTTGCTGCTTCAGGTGGGCGGACTCACGCCGGATGAGGTCGACGGGCGCCTACGGGCCTGGATCGCGGACGGGATTATCGTGGTTCCCGCTGGCGAGACGGCCCCTGCCGACGGCGACGCGAAGCCCGAGGCTCCGAGCGCCCGGGAATCGGGGTTCGAGGCCGAGATCGAGCCGGAGCTCGAACTGTCGGTCGAGCTGCAGCGAGAGATCCTGGAGTTCGATGCCTCCCTGGACCGGTCCTACCACGAGCTGCTCGGAGTGGCGCGGGACGCGGATGCCCGCGCGATCAAGCGTGCGTACTTCCAACTCTCCAAGCGGTTTCACCCGGACCGGTATTTCCGAAGCGAGCTCGGTGAGTTCGCGGTCCGTCTCGACCGGATCTTCAACAAGATCGTGGAGGCCTACGAGCTGCTTTCGGATCCGACCACCCGGTCCGAGATCGAGCGCTCGATGGGGCACGCTCCCCCCGCGCCCAGTGTGGGGGCCGATGTCAAGGACTCGCAGACGACCGCGCCCCGGGTTCCGAGCCGATTGGAGCGGCTCCGGCGAATTCGGCGCGGGTTCCAGCTTCCCAAGGAGTTGCTCGATGAGCGGAAAGCTGGGGCCCGGAACTTCTACCAGGCGGCGATGGCGTCCGCGAGCCGGGAACGATGGGTCGAGGCCGCGGCCAGCGTGCGTCTCGCCATCGCCTTCGACCCGTGGTGCGACGAGTACAAGCGGGGCTTTGCGGAAGTCCAGTCCCACGTGCACGGGGTCCGGGCTGCCAAGCTGCTCGAGGAGGCGAAGGGAAGCTTCGACGACAGCGCTCGGCAAGAGGCGCTGCACCTCTACGAGGAGGCATTGGCCTTTCGGCCCAGAGATGAGGAGCTGAACGCTCGAGCGGCGCAGCTGGCCCTCGAGCTCAGCGACTTCGATCGCGCTCGCGAATACGCCGAGACCGCCTGCGAGGTGTGCCCCGATGTCAAGGATTACCGCGTGATCCTGGCCCACGTGTACGGGAAGCAGGGGCTCGTCGACAAGGCAATGGGAGCATTCAAAGAGGCGCACCGCATCGATCCGAAAGACGATCAGGTGCGCGCCCAGATGGATGCCCTGCAACATCGGGGGCGTCGGGGCAGGGCGATGGGAGGGAAGAAATGAGCCGGGTCATCGGGATCGACCTCGGGACGACCAACTCTTGTGTGGCGGTCGTCGATGCAGGCAAACCCGTCGTGATTCCGAATGCCGGAGGCTACAAGACCAGTCCCTCGATGTTCGCCATCTCGCAGGATGGCAAGCGCCTGGTGGGCCACCTCGCGAAGCGACAGGCGATCACAAACTCCCGTGACACCGTCTACGCCTCCAAGCGACTGATCGGGCGCCGTTTCGACTCGCCCGAAGTCACCCGAGGCATCGAGATCTGCCCCTACGAGATCGTCCGTGGCGCGAACGACGAAGCGCGCATCGTGGTCGCGGGCAAGACCTTCTCCTGTCCCGAGATTGCCGGCCTGATCCTTCGCGAGATGAAGCGTGTTGCTGAGGAGTACCTGGGCGAGCCCGTGACCGATGCCGTCATCACCGTCCCCGCGTACTTCAACGACACCCAGCGCCAGTCCACCAAGGATGCCGGGAAGATCGCCGGCCTGGAGGTGCTGCGCATCATCAACGAGCCCACCGCGGCGGCCCTCGCCTACGGCCTCGCCCGGGAGCGGGTCGAAGAGAAGATCGCGATCTACGACCTGGGTGGCGGAACCTTCGACATCTCGATACTCGAGCTGGGCGACGGAGTCGTCGAAGTTCTGGCCACGGCGGGAAATACCTTTCTCGGCGGCGAAGACCTGGACCGACGACTGGTCGACCACATCCTCAAGCAATTCGAACAGGAGGAGGGTATCGACCTCCGCGGAGACCGCATGGCGCTTCAGCGTCTGAAGGACGCGGCCGAGAAGGCGAAGTGCGATCTCTCGTCCCTCAATACGGCGGAGATCAATCTACCCTTCATTGCCAACGACGCGAACGGGGCCCGACATCTGAATTTGTCGGTGAACCGGGAAACCCTGGAGGGTCTGGTCGTCGATATCATCGATCAGACCTTCGAGAGCGTGTCTCAGTGCGTGAAGGATGCGGGTCTCACACCGGACCAGATCGACCACGTGATTCTCGTGGGTGGCCAGACACGGATGCCCATGGTTCAGGCCCGGGTGACGGACCTCTTCGGCAAGGGCCCGTTGCCTTCCACCCATCGGACACCGGAGTCATGCCTCCGAAAATCCCGGGGTCTGGGGCAGAGCCCCAGCTCGCCAGCGGCTGCCGCGCCCATTGATTTCGGAGTCTCGAATGCAAACGAATTCAAACACGGAGGAGTCCCTCGTCAATGCGAGTCACATCGACAAATCCCAGTAAGACTTCGAGGAA
>JACZXC010000350.1 GCA_022571825.1 Myxococcales bacterium
AGCCCCTTCCCGCCGCTGGTGCAGTCGGGACCCGTGGCCGGCAGCGTGCTCTATCAGCAGCTGGTGCAGCGCAACTTCTTCGGCATGCCGCAATTGGTCAACCAGAACCTGCGGCGACGGCCGGCCGGCATGCGCCACGACTGTCTACTTCCTTGATAGCCTCGTCACCGCGTCTGAAGAGCTGACGCTTCGCTGCTCGGAGGACGGCAGGGACCTCGAGGTCGAGACCGCCGCGCTTGTCGTGAAGGTGCACTCGATCATGGAGTCGTTCCCGGACTGCGTCCCCGCGGTGTACAAGGCCGGCGAGAAGACGGAGGTCCGGCTCGTCGGCTGGTCGTACGTGACCGCGACCACGCGCGCTGGAGATCCGGTGTCGATCGTCACCACGCCCGACGGACGTTTCTATGTCGGCGGTATCGAGCCGCGAATCGGCTGCCCCTGCCTGCTGGGCCGCTAGAGCGCCGCCGCAGACCCCTCTTCCGCCACGTCGGCGACCACCCGGATCTCGTCTGGACCGAACGCGGAGCCGGAGATACGCGCGTCCGCATCGGCCAGATCCGGGCGATCCAAGGGGTCTTCCGGCTGCGCTCGACCGAGGGGGGCTGGCGCGCGGCGGTGATCGCCGACGCCGAATGCTTGAATCAGGAGGCTCAGAACGCGCTGCTGCATCTCCTGGAAGAGCCGCCTCCTCAGACGACCGTGGTGCTCGTCGCCGCCACCTCGGCTGGACTGCTGGCGACGGTGCGCTCCCGCTGTCAGAAGCTGGTTTTTCGCCAGGACGTCGTCGATCTCCTCGCCTCCCATCCCGAACTGGTGGCCCGTCTCGAGGAACTGTCCTCGGTGGCACTTCCCGAGCTGCTGGACTGGGCCGAGGAATTTCGCGGCGCCCGCGCGCCGGCGGCCGAGGCGCTCGGGCTGCTGCTGGACACCTCGGGAGCCTGGTTGCGTCGGCGCGTCGCCGCCCGTGTTCGGGAGACCGGATCCGACGTCAGTCGAGAACTCGACGCCCACCGGGTTCTCTCGATCTGCCGCAAGAATCTGGTGCAGCGAAACGCCAATCCCCAGATGGTTGCGGAGCGCGCATTGCTCGCGCTTTGCGACGTGACGGCGCGATGACCCGTGCCTTCTACGTCACCACACCGATCTACTACGTCAACGCCGAGCCCCACATCGGCCAGACCTACGCAACAGCGGTGGTCGACACCCTGGCCCGCTACCACCGTCTGGCGGGAGACGAGACCTTCTTCCTGACCGGAACCGACGAGCATGGCGAGAAGGTGGCCGAGGTAGCCGAGAAGCGCGGCGTCGCACCCAAAGAGGTGGCCGATCAGTACGCGAAGGCCTTCCGCAGCACCTGGGATACGCTGGGCTTCTCCTACGACCGCTTCATCCGGACCACCGATCCCGACCACATCGCGACGGTGCAGACGATCCTCCAGAAGGTCTACGACGCCGGGGAAATCTACTTCCAGGAATACGAGGGGTTGTACTGCATCGGCTGCGAACGATTCCTCACCGAGCGCGACATGCAGGACGGCCTGTGTCGCGACCACGAACGGGCTCCGGAGCAGCGGAAGGAATCGAACTACTTCTTTCGCATTACCCGGCACTTCGCGTGGCTCGCTGACCACATCGAAAAGCACCCGGACTTCATACGACCCGAGGGCTTCAGGAACGAGGCCCTGGCGATGCTCCACGACGAAAGCGGCCTCGGCGATCTCTGCATCTCGCGCCCGAAGGACCGCCTCGCCTGGGGTATCGAGCTTCCCTTCGATCGCGATTACGTCTGCTACGTGTGGTTCGACGCGCTGATCAACTACCTGACCGCCATCGGCTATCCCGCGGGTCCGAATTTCGAGCGCCTGTGGAAAGGCGCCGAGCACGTGATCGGCAAGGATATCGTGAAACCCCATGCGATCTTCTGGCCCATCTTATTGCGCGTGATCGGGGTTCCGCTCTACCTCCACTTGAACGTCCATGGCTACTGGACGGTGGACGAGCGCAAGGTCTCGAAGAGCCTCGGCAACAAGATCGATCCCCTGGTGATGAAGCAGCGCTACGGGTTCGAAGCCTTCCGCTACTTCTTGCTGCGCCACATGGTCTTCGGCCTGGACTCCAGCTTCACCGAGGAGGGTCTGGTCGCCCGGGTCAACGCCGACCTGGCCAACAACCTGGGCAACCTGCTGAGTCGCACCCTGAACATGACGGCCCGCTACGCGGGGGGCCAGGTTCCCGAGCCCGGACCCCCCGGCGATCTCGAGATCGAAATCGCCGAGGCCGCACCCCAGGTGGCGGAGAAGGTCGATCGCCACTTGCGCCGCTGTCAGGTGAGCCGCGCTCTCGAGGCGATCTTCGAGTTCCTGGACGCAGTCAATCGTTACCTGGAAACCCGTGCGCCGTGGCAGGCGGCCAAGGCGGGAACCGCGGAATCGGATCGGCTCGTCGCCACCACCCTCTACACGAGCTGCGAGGCGCTGCGGGTGACAGCGTTGCTGATCGCCCCGTTCCTCCCGGAGACGGCGCCGATGATCCTGGAGCGGATCGGAGCGCCCGGCGCCCTCGAAACGGCCCGGCTCCCCGACGACGCCGCTCGCTGGGGCGTGCTCCGACCCGGCGCCCCTACGAAAAAGGGCGAGGCGCTCTTCCCCCGGATCGAGCCCCTCGAGAGGGACGGCTAGCGTGTGGATCGACAGCCACTGTCATGTAACGGCGGAGGCATTCGATTCCGACCGCGACGAGGTTCTGGAGCGCGCCCGGAACTCGGAAGTCGAAGCCTTCATCGCCATCGGGTCGGGCTACGGTGTGGAACATAACGAGGCCGCCGTGCAGCTGGCGGAGGCGAACCCCGACGTGTTCGCCACCGCCGGCGTGCATCCCCACGAAGCCGGAACCCTCGACGACCCAGGTCGCGCTCGGCTCGAGGGTTGGCTCGACCACCCGCGGGTAGTCGCCGTCGGCGAGTGCGGCCTCGACTACCACACCCTCCACTCGACCCGCGAGGTACAGCGCGAGATCCTGGCCGAGCAGCTCGCCCGGGCCCGTCAGCGCCGCCTGCCTGTATCGATCCACGTGCGGGGCGACGATGCCTACGACGAGTTCCTCGAACTTTGGACGTCCGAGGGTCACAACGAACTCGAGGGCGTGCTGCACTGCTACACCGGCACCCTGGACTTCGCCCGCCGCGCACTGGACCGGGGGCTCTTGATCTCGTTCTCGGGGATCCTCACCTTCAAGCGAGATCGAGGATTGCGCGAGGTGGCGAAGGCCCTGCCCCTGGACCGTCTGCTGGTCGAAACCGACGCCCCGCTCCTGTCTCCCGAGGGCTTTCGGGGCCGACGCAACGAACCCGAACGGGTTCGACTCGTCGGCGAGATTCTCGCGGCGACCCGGAACGAACCGATCGAGACGGTGGCCGCCGCCACCACGCGCAACGCGCGTCGTCTGTTCCGATTGCCGAGTCCATGAGCGAGAAGACCGCGTGAGCGAGAACCGCGAGATCCTCGCCCTCGCCGAGCGCCTGGCGCGAGAGGCCGGAGCGATTCAGAAACAGCGCTACGCCACCCCGCTCGAGATCCGGACCAAGAGCAGCGCCACCGATCTCGTCACCGAGGTCGATCGCGCCTGCGAGGAGCTCATCGTGGCCGGCCTGACCGCGGCGCGACCCGACGACGCGGTGCTCGCCGAGGAGGGGGGCGGTCGCGACCGCGCCGACGCCCCCTGGCGCTGGGTCGTCGACCCCCTCGACGGTACCACCAACTACGCCCACGCCTAT
>JACZXC010000351.1 GCA_022571825.1 Myxococcales bacterium
GGGAACGAGGGCGGCGGCCATACCGGCAGGCTGGCGATGCTGCCGCGCCGCAGCCGCCTGATCGAGGAGTTCCCGGACGTGCCGGTGCTGGCGGCCGGCGGCATCGGCGGCGGCCGTGCGCTGGCGGCCGCTTTGGCGGCGGGCGGCGACGGCGTGGGCCGGGCCCGGGACGGGCGCGTCGTCTTCGTGCCGTTTACGGCGCCGGGGGACCGGGTGCGCGTACGGGTGACCCAGGCGCACCCGCGGTTTGCGCGCGCGAAGGTCGAGACCCTGCTCGACCCCAGCCCCCACCGGACCGAGCCGGTCTGCGCGGTGTTCGGTAGCTGCGGCGGGTGCAGCTGGCAGCACGTTCGCTACGACGCTCAGGTCGAGGCCAAGGCCGAGATTTTGACCGACGCCTTGACCCGACTCGGCGGCCTCGAGCTTCCGGCTCCGGTGACGGTCACTCCTTCGCCGGTGCCCTATGCCTACCGGATTCGCTCGCGGGTGCAGGTGCAGCGGGGTCGTGTCGGCTACCGGCGTGCCCGGTCCCACCGGGTGTGCGCCATTACGCGATGTCCGATCTTGGCTCCAGCCCTCGACGCGAAGCTCGGTGAGCTGGCCACCGCAGCCTCCACCGACCGCGACGGTGATCCCGAGAGGGACGGTGGCCGTGAATGGGAGCTCGCCCTCGGATCCGATGGGGCGACCGCCACCGAACTGGGGACGCCGAGCCGCCCGGCGCGGTCGACCTGGCTCTCGGTGGGAGGTGAGCGGATTGGCGTGTCCGTCGGAGTCTTCATCCAGACCAACGGGCCGCTGCTGGAGCCGCTCGTCGGCGCGGTCCTGGTGGCCGCCGGTTCGGGTCGACTGGCCCTCGAGGTGTTTGCCGGGGCGGGCTTTCTGACCCTCGGGCTCGCCCGTTCCTTTCAGCGCCTGATCGCGATCGAAGCCAGCCCCCGGGCGGCGTCGGATCTTCGAGCCAACTTGCAAGACGCCGGCGCCGCCGATGTGGAAGTGCGATGCGCGAGTCTCGAGTCCCAGATTGCCGCGCGAGCCCTGAGCGGACTCCGGCCGGAGGTCATCGTGCTCGACCCGCCACGCTCTGGCCTGCCTCCGGGATCGGGAGAGGACCTGGCGGACCTCGAGCCGCGCCGGATCGTCTATCTCTCGTGCGATCCCGCGACGCTGGCCCGGGACCTGGCGGTCTGGGTCCGGCGCGGTTACCGAGTGCTGAAGGTCGAGGGATTTGACCTGTTTCCCCAGACCCCCCATCTGGAAGCCCTCGCGGTTCTGGAGCGCTAGCCTCGGTCTCGAGGAGGATCGGCCGCGATCGGCGCCAGATCCGACGCGGTGTCCGGTGACACGGTGGGCAGACGCCCCTGACATCATTCGTGCTGACGAAGCGCTTCGGAATTGGGAGGCGAACGTGCTCGAATCTGGTCGCGCCGGAAGGTCGCCCCGCCGCAGCCCGCGATTCATCCTCTATGTCGAGGGCCCCCGCGACCGCAGCATCCTGCGCGGCTGGTCCTATCGTCTGCTTCCGTCCGCCGGACGGAGGCTCATGGGCGGCACGGTGATCCTCGGGGGGCGCCAGCCCGCGCGCGCCCTCGAACACTTTCACGGTGAGTCCGACGCCCGGGCCCTGTGTCTTCTCGACCGGGACGGCGGCGGGGGATCCCAGCCATCGGCACAAGACGCACCCGGCCTCGAATTCTTCACCTGGAGTCGGCGCCACATCGAAAGCTACCTGCTGGTTCCCGCTGCCATCCGACGCGCCCTCGGTTTGCCCGAGACCGATCCTCAAGTGGATCGCATCCTGCGGACATGTCTGCCGGCTCCCACCGACGAGGAGGCGTATCGCGAGATGGACGCGAAGCGCATGCTCGGGCCCAAGGGAGAGCTGGTGCGGGCCCTGGGGCGCCCCATTTCCTTGCCGCGGATCGCGCGCGCGACGCGGGCGACGGAGCTTCACCCGGACGTGCATGCCCTGTTTGACCGGCTGCGCTCGGAATTCGAAGTTCCCCCGAGGATCATCCGGAGGAGCGAGCTCGCGGTGCGCCGCGGTGACCCTCAGCCGCCCCGATCCTGAATCGAGGTCTCGGGGGAGACGCTGCGCGTCACGGTGTCGAGCAGGCGCCGGATATCTGCGCGCTCGGGCGCTTTCTCCGCGGCCTTCCTGAGCAGCGCCCGGGCATGCCCCGGGTCGCCGGTGCGGAACGAGGCGCGGCCGGTGTAGAAGAGGGCCGTCACGTCATCGGGAGCGAGGAGCAATGCGGCCTGGTAGGCCTCCAGGGCCAGGTGGCCGCGACCTTCCCGCTCTCGCACCACACCGATGTTGAGCCAGGCCAGTAGGTTGGGCCGGAGATCGATGCTTCGCTCGAGATCTCTCAGGGCGGCCGAGGTGTCGCCCCGCTCGAGCTTCATCGCGCCCAGCCACGAGCGGAGTTCCGCGTTGTCGCGCCCCATCCACGTCAGGCGTCGTACCGCGACCTCGAGGCGTTGCAAGTCTTTCCGTTCCAAGGCGGGACGGACACCGAATTCGGACTCCAGTGCGCTTCCGATCGTGAACAGAACGCTGACGGCGCCTGAGGACCAGACCAACGGACGGATCCAGGAGCGCCGGCGAGGTGCGGGGCGGGTCGTCGTTTTCGCGTCGGCGCCCCGAATCAGGACGTTTGCGATGCGGGTGTCGCGGAGCTTCCAGATCACCCCGTCGAGCATGATGTGGTGCACGTTCAGCGCACCGGCGACCATCAGGTAGAGGCCCGAGTCGAAGCTGAGTCGGCCCAGGACGCCCGGGCTCAGCAGGAGCATCGGGAGGCCGTAGACGGCGGAGCCCGCGAGAAGCGTGCGCAGGAGATAGCGCGAGGTGCGGCTCCCCGGATTCTCTCTGCGCGCGTAGTAGGAGGTGATCCACAGATACTGCACCGAGTGGGCCATCGTGACCCACACGAAAGTATGTGCGGAGTTCACCGGGGAAAGGGGCCCCATGGCATCTGCCTCGAGCCAGATCCGAGCCACGATGGGAGCGGCGAACCAGAGGAACTGAGTCGCGATCAGAACGAAAGTCGGAAGGGCTTCGCGCACCGAGACCAGTTTGAGCAGCCGGATGACGCACTCTCCGACCACCCATACATACGAGATCATCAACGCCATCAGGACCACGCCCTGCACGGCGCCCGGGATCCCGAGGGAGAGGAACGAGTAGACCGTCCCCGCCGTTCCCAGTGGCGCGTACTCCGCCGTTCCGGATGCGTCGCCGTGCAGGGCGAAGATCCACAGCGCGTAGGGAATCACGAAGGACGCGTAGATGTAACGCTTGAGGGGCGGCGCGACGTCGAGGCCCCGGCGCCTCAGGAAGATCAGGGCAATTCCGTAGTTTTGTCCGGTGAAGTGCCAGGGGACGACCGTCAGGTAGAACGTGATCAGGAGGGATCCGATTGCGTACCAGCGCAGCCCGGAGAGGAAGAGCGCGAAGATCCCGATCGTCGCCCACACCGAGAAGATGCGATAGGCGTTCCGGTCCTCGGCGGATTCGTAGACCCGCAACAGCGTTGCGCCCAGGTGAGGCGTGGCGAAGCCGAGGACGACCAGCGGTACCAGCGACACCGGGAAGTTGGCGCCCGTCATCAGCAGCAGGGCGAATGCCGGCACGTAGACGATTCCGGTGCCGAGAGTGAGGTCCGATACCGGTCCGTGGAGCCAACGCGGTGATACCCTGGGGGAGGCCGCCGCCATCGGCGGAGGGTATCACACGACGGTGGACTCCCTGGGCGCGCCTCCGTT
>JACZXC010000352.1 GCA_022571825.1 Myxococcales bacterium
TCGGCTTGCTCGCGTTTCCTCGGGTTTCTCGTCCCAGTCCCTTTCGAGGACTCTCCGGTCTTGCCCCGCCCAACCGGATCCCCGACCTTCGGATTCCGTGGCGAACACCGGATCCCAGTCTCCGCTTACCCCCGAAGAAGTGCTCAAACGGTACACCCGGGGTCCCAAGACCGGCGTATTCACCGACGGTTCCTGCGAGCCGAATCCGGGTGCGGGTGGCTGGGGCACCATATGGGTCGAAGACGGTCAGATCATCGAAGTGCGTGACGGCGTCGACCCCGACACCACGAACAACCGGATGGAGCTGACGGCCCTGATCGCCGGATTCCGGATGCTACCCGAGGACCGGACGATCACCCTCTATTCCGACAGTCAGCTCTGCGTGAAGACGATCAACGAATGGGCATCAGGCTGGGCGAAGCGGGGCTGGCGGCGCAAGGGCGGCCCGATTGCGAACCTCGAGCTGGTCCAAAAACTCTTCTCCCTCGCCGCGGAGCACCCGAACGCCCGGGTCCGCTGGATCCGGGCCCACGACGGATCGCGCTGGAACGAATACGCTGACGCGGTCGCCTCGAGCTACCTGCGCGACCGCTCCTGATTCCGCACCGGCGCCGGGGATCACCGCATTTCCCGAGGCGTCCCCCGAGCGACCACGTCTCGGGCGATCAAGGCCAAGAGCGGTCGCGGGAGCAGCCGGGTGGCGGCGTTCGCGCGGGCCCAGTTGAACCAGCCGGAGACGACCGAGGGCTGGCGGCCCAGGGCGTCGAGGGCGACCCGCACCACGGCTTCGGCGGACTCTCCCGGGTGGGCGATCTCTCCCGCCATCTCCTGGAACTCGGTGGCGGTGGCACCCGGCTCCAGGACCAGGACATCGATTCCCCGGCCCCGCAGCTCCGTCGAAATCGACTCGCCGAAGAGCAGGTCGAAGGCCTTGGTCGCACTGTAGACACCGTGCAGCGGAAGCGGCTGACGCCCGGCGATCGACCCGACGATGACGATCGCGCCGCGACCGCGTTCGCACATCGCCGGCAACAGCCGACCGGTGAGAACGACCGGCGCCACACAGTTGAGCTGAACCATGCGGCGCAAGCGCTCGACATCCTGCTTGTCGAAGCGACCCGAGTAGCCGACCCCGGCATTATTGACGAGGAAGGCGAGCTCCAGGTCGGCGACGGTGTCCGCCACGGCGTCGGCTCCCGCCGGATCCGCCAGATCGGCGGCGATGACCCGGGTCGATACGCCGTGTTCCCTCTCGAGCTCGGAAGCGAGGGTCTCGAGCCGCCCGGCCCGACGGGCGGTGAGCACGCAGGACAGACCCTCACGAGCCAGGGCGTGGGCAAAGGCCTCACCGATCCCGGCCGAGGCCCCGGTCACCAGGGCCCACTCCCCATAGCGGTCGCGCAGCGAGCGATGATGCGGCTGGAATCGAGGCCGAGCGCGCCACAACAGCGCGGCGAGACCGGTGAAGGCCGCGGCGGAAACCATGCCCATCGTCCAACCGGCGGCACCCGCCCTCTCGACGACGCTCCAGACGAGCATGCCGACGGCGATCTGCGCGACGTAGACCGCGGCCCAGGGCCACATCCAGGGGCGCATGCGGTAGAAACCGTAGGCGCCAGCGGCATACACCACCCAGTGAAAAGGCTCGGCGACCTTGGCCGCCCAGCCCGTGAACATGATGCCGAACCAGACCTCCTCATCGACGGCGACGGGCTTCCAGAAGAAGTCCCACGGCAGGTACAGGAACGCCATGAAGGCACAGAAGAGCATCAGCGCGCTCATCCAGCCCGGTCGCCCCCGGAAGAGCATGCGGATCCAGTCACCCATGAAAGGCTCCGGCGGGAGTGGGCGGACGGACGATGCCCTGTTTGCGCAGTCCGGTCAGGGTGAAGACCTCGGCGGTGCGCGAAAGGGGCTCGCGAGCAAGCCACAGAATCGCGTCGGAGCAGATCACCGCGGCCTCGAAGGCCAGATCCTCCCCATCGAGGGTATCCGCGAAGCCCTCGCTCCAGATGGGGATGTCGATCCGGAGGCAGTTGACCGCCACCCGGTTCTTCAGATCGTGGCCAAGGGCGCGGGTCATCGCCTCCAGGGCGCTCTTGGTCGCCGTGTAGCTGGCCCGCCCGAACTCGGGAAAGACGGCGGCCGCCGAGGAGATGTTGACAATACGGCCGCCGCCGTCCCCGCTCATGCGCGGCGCGAGGTGATAGATCAGGTAGAACGGGCCGTTGAGGTTGACGTCCACGGCCAGCCGCCATCGCTTCGTCGAGTCCTCGAGGGCCGGGCGCGGCGGCGCCACGGCGGCGTTGTTCACCAGGAGATCGCACCGACCCCACTCCTCGTAGACCCGCTCCGCGAGGGACGCGATCGCGGCCTCATCGCGCACGTCGAGCCCAACGGGCATGGCTTGAACGCCGCGCTTGCGAACCGCGTCCGCCGTCTCGTCGACGGTGCCCGGAAGCTTCGAGCGGTTCTCGTGGCTCGAGCGGGCCACGCAGACCACGTCATAGCCGGCGTCGGCAAGGTCGAAGCACAGCTGCTTGCCGATGCCGCGGCTGGCACCGGTCACGAGGGCGACAGGGTTCGGCATCGGTTCCTCCTGGGGCGGGCGAACGCGCGATTGTATCCAGTTCGCCGGGTCCGGTTCGGGATCGACTTGCTGGGGGAGGAACCGATCTGCTATAACGCTGTTATACCTCGATGGACCCCACATCCCCCCCCACACTCACCGGACCGCCGCGTCGCCGCGTCTCCGCTGCGCCCGTCGAGATCCTCAAGGCCACCGAGGCGCTCCTGCTCGAAGCGGGAGAGGAGGGCGTTTCGATTCGAAAGGTGTCGGAGCGGTGCGGCTACTCGGCCCCCACCATCTACCACCACTTCGGGGACAAGAAGGGCCTGATCGACAGTCTGCTCGAGGAGCGGTTCCGAGTCGTCCACCAGCTGATGATGGACATCCCCCGCGGTCCCGACGCCGCCCTTCATCTTCGGGAGATGGCTCGGGCCTTCATCCGATTCTCTCTGGAGAATCCCAGCCACTACCGGCTCCTCACCACACCGCGCCCCGAATCCGAGCCCGACGTTCCGTCGGCAACGGCGGCCCGGGATCTGGTCAGGGTCGCCCTGGAAGAGCTCGCGCGGGAAGGGACGCTGGCAACCTCGGACACCGAGGCGGCCTTCCAGGTGCTCTGGGCGGTCGTCCACGGATTGATCTCGCTTCAGGTGATTCGCCCCAACACCCGGGTCGCCGGGGATCTCGCGGATCTCGCCCTCGACATGGTGGAAAAGGGCTTGCTCCGCCGGCCCCGGGAATCATGAATATGTGTCGGTGGCAGACGACGCACTGGGCATCGCTGTTGGCTTTCGCATTCCTGGCCTGCGGGGACGACGACGTCGCCGAGACCACCCCCGCCCGTCCCGTGGTGGTGACGCCGGTCCTGGTTCGGGATCTGGAAGACCGCATCGAGGCGTCCGGGCAGCTGCTCGCGAAGCACGAGGCCGACGTCGCCGCGCAGATCGAGGGAGAGATCACCGAGGTGCTCGTCGAAGAGGGAGATGCCGTCGCCGAGGGCGCCGTCGTCATGGAAATCGACCCGGAGAAGCGAAATCTCGAGCTGGAGGCGGCTCGAGCGCGGGTCGGCGAGGCGAAAGCGTCGGTTGTCGGGGAGCGCCGCGAGCTGAAGCGCATGCGCGTCCTCGCGGACAGGAAAGTCGCCGCGGAGACCCAGCTCGACCGGGCCGAAACCGCCCTCGACAC
>JACZXC010000353.1 GCA_022571825.1 Myxococcales bacterium
ATGCGCACCATGGGCAAGGCGCGGCGCGCCTTCGACATGATGTGTGAGCGCGCGCTCTCCCGGGAGACCCAGGGAACCCGGCTGTCCGAGAAGCAAAGCGTGCAGAACGACATCGCCGACTCCTGGCTCGAGCTTCTCCAGTTTCGACTGCTCGTGCTTCACACCGCCTGGCTGATCGATCGCGGCGCGAAGCAGCAGGCCCGCACCCAGATCGCCGCCGTCAAGGTCGCCACCCCCAAGATCCTGCACGACGTCGTGTGGCGCGCGATGCACCTGCATGGGGCCCTGGGCGTATCCAACGAGATGCCCTTCGGCGGAATGTGGCTGACCGCGGCGATCATGTCCGTCGTGGATGGCCCCAGCGAAGTGCACCGGATGACCGTCGCGAAGCGGGTGCTGCGCGATTACAAACCCTCTGAGGGTCTGTTTCCGAGCGAACACCTGCCCGCTCGCCGGGAGGCGGCCCGGGCGAAGTTTGCGGAAATCCTCGAGCTCGAGGTCGGCGACCTCTAGGCGGTCGCCTGCCCCGCGAAGTCGGAACTCGATCGAGCCGCGCATGACGCCCGCAGCATGACTCTCGCAGCCCGGCGCATCCTCGTGGTCGGCGCCTCATCGGGCATCGGTCGCGCCGTCGCCCTCAGCGCCACCGCCGCCGGCGCCCAGGTCGTGTTCGGGGCGCGGCGGGCAGACCGATTGAAGCAAGCCGTCGAAGAGGCCGGGGGCGGCACCGCGATCGTCGCGGACGTGCGACGCCCCGACGACTGTGAACGCCTGGTCGGCGAGGCCGTCGAAACCCTCGGCGGGCTCGACGTGCTGATGTACTGCGCGGGCATTACTTCGATCGCACGGCTCGCCGACGCCGATGCCGAGCACTGGCGCCGCATCTTCGAAACCAACGTATTCGGCGCCCAATGGGTCACCCGCGCCGCCCTTCCCCACCTGCTCCGCGGAGCCGCGGAACCGGTCGGCGGAGTCACCGGCGGCGGCCTCGCCGCCTACCTCTCGTCGAACTCGGTGGCTCGACCCCGCCCGGGGCTGGTCGCCTACAGCGCGAGCAAGGCGGCCCTGGACGAATCGATTCTCGGCTGGCGAACCGAGCATCCCGAGCTCCGGTTCCTGCGGATCATCGTCGGACCCACGATCGGAACCGACGCGGCCCGGGACTACGATCTGAATCTGGTCGGAGACCTGTTCCGCCAGTGGACCGCCCACGCGTTCATGACCGAAAAGATGATGCAGGCGGATGATCTCGGGCAGCTGATCGCCGAGACACTGTCCACCGTGCTGGCCCACCCGGAGATCGCGATGCAGGACCTGCGCGTGGAACCACCGGGCCCGATCCGGCGGCTCGACGCGGGAGAGGGTTCGGAAGCGCTGGTAGAGGCGGTGGCGCGCCAGCGGGATCACGCGTTCGCGAAGGCGGATGATCCGCCCGTAGGGAGACCCCGGAAATCATGAGCGAAGGACGAAGAGAACGCGGGGAACGTCTATTCCGGGAAATCGTCGGAGCGCCCCCGGCCAAGGGAGGCGGCGACTTCCTGGACATCACGATCGAACACCTGTTCGGTGAGGTCTGGGCACGGGACGACCTCTCGGTGCGGGACCGCCGCCTGGTGACTCTCACCGTGCTGATTACCCTGGGTCAGTCCGGTCCCCTCGCGTTCCACATGCAACACGCCCTCGAAAGCGGCGACCTCACCCCCCGCGAGCTGAACGGACTCGTCATCCACCTGGCCCATTACGCGGGGTGGCCCCTGGCCACGGCGGGGCATATGGCCGCCGCCGCGGCCATCGGGAAGTTCGAAACCGCCCATCCCGAGAAGCGGCCCGAACCGGACGGGACGACGTGAGCGCTCGGATCGGCTTCATCGGGGTGGGCCGCATGGGCGCGGCCATGGCCGAACAGGTCGCCAAGGCGGGCCTGTCTCTGGGCGTTTACGACGTCGACGCCAAGGCCTGCCAGCGGATGGCCGCCCTGGGAGCCACCGTAGCCGGATCGCCCAAAGAGCTGGCGGCGCAGAGCGACTTGATCTCGATCGTCGTGCTCGACGACGCTCAGGTGCGACAAGTCATGTCGGGCGCCGACGGTGTGCTCGATGGCGCCCGGCCGGGCGCGGTGGTGGCCGTGCACTCCACGGTGCACCTGAGCACGCTCCTCGAGGTCGCCGAGCGAGCGCGTTCGCGGGAGGTCGAGATCATCGATGCCGCCGTCTCGGGCCACGTGGCCGGCGCCAACAAAGGCGAGCTCGCCGTCATGCTCGGCGGCAACGCCGACACCATCGAGCGCTTCCGCACGGTGTTCGAAACCTACGGCGGCCTGGTCCTGCGCATGGGTCCGTTGGGCAGCGGCATGAAGACCAAGCTCGCGCGCAACGCCATCGGCTATCTCCAGCTTCTGGCGGCGTACGAGGGCATGCGCCTGGCCACCGCCGCGGGAATCGATCTCGCCGATCTGACCCGCATCGTCCAGTACAGCGAGGCGCGCAGCGGGCTCCTCAACTTCTACATGAGCCGGCCGACGGTGGACCCCCTGGACCCCGCCCGCAAGGACCATGAAGCACTGCTCGGGGTCGCGCGCACCGTGGTGCCCACGGCAGACAAGGACCTGAGCGCCGCCCTGGCGCTGGGCGACGAGCTCGACGTGGATCTGCCCGCGGTTCGCCTGGGCCGCGCCTGGCTCCGCGCCGTCTGGGGACTGGAACCGCCCCCGGGACACCCCGACTGACGGTGAGACAGAGGCGGACCCCGGTGATGTTCAAGAATCTATCCATCCGGCTCCACCTGAGTTCCGGAGCCGGTCTCGCGCCGGAGTCGCGTCCCCCCTTGCCAGCGGGCTGCGATCAGTCTCCGTCGAGCCCCCTCTCCCGGAGCGTCTGCGCAAAGACGCGCGCGATCACGTCGTGGCCTCCGGCGTTGTAGTGTGTGTCTACCGGGAGGATCGCGGAGGTTCGCTCCATGCCGCTCTCGAGGTAGCGCGCCTCGAGGGCGAGGATCGCATCCTCGAAGACAATTCCGTGCCCCTCTGCCCAGTCCGCGAAGGCCTCTCGCGCGAAGAAGCGCGAGTGCCGATAGCGACGCTGGTAGTCCTCCCACAAATCCGTCATCACGAGGGCAGTGTCGTCCAGCGGGTAACGCCGGCCAAAGTCATCGTCAGCGACTTCGACCTATTCCCCACCCAACCTCTTTTCGGTGTCCTGACAATCCATTTCGTTCCCGAACCGAGCACGTCGATACTATTTGGGATGGGTGTCCTGGCCCTCGCAGTCGCGGGTCGGAAACGCACGAAGAAGGTGCGCGAACCCTGAGTTCCGCGCGGCGAGTGGCCCGCAACCCGAATCCGCCAGCGATGGTTTCGACGAGACAGCGACCGAACTGGACCGCGATCGGGGCGGCGGTTCTGATCGCCGCCATCGCGTTGGGCTCCGCCGTCCGCATCCAGACAGCGTTCTCGCTCTCGACTTTCGACCCGGTGCACCCCGAGCGAATGCTCAAGAGCGATCCCGCGCTGCTCACTTACATCACCCAGCGAATCCTCGACTCCGGCGGGCTTCCTCCCGACGACTTCCGCGCCGACCCCCGCGTCGAACACCCGGATCTGAGCGCCCTGGCGTTGTAGAATCCGAGATCTCCCACCCCCGCCCGGCGCAAGCCGAGGAGAATCGACCTTGGATTACGAGCACATCCTCTTCGAGACAGCGGACGGAATCGCGACGATCACATTGAATCGGCCCGACGTCCTCAACGCCTA
>JACZXC010000354.1 GCA_022571825.1 Myxococcales bacterium
GCCCCCGCGCCCGGCGCTCGAGATAGTTACGAGGGTTCGGTCCAGCGACCGTGTTCGCGGATGATCGCGACCAGGCGGTCGTCCGCGCTGGCATCGGAGACCTTTCGCGCCACGCATTCCCGGCCCACGTACAGATCCACCTGGCCCGGCCCCGAACCCACGTAGCCGAAGTCGGCGTCGGCCATCTCGCCGGGACCGTTCACGATGCATCCCATCACGGCGATCTTCACACCGCGCAGGTGACCCGTGCGCGCCTTGATGCGCGCCGTGGTCTTCTCGAGATCGAAAAGGGTTCGGCCGCAAGAGGGGCACGAGATGAACTCGGTCCGGGAAGTGCGCCGGCGAGCCCCTTGAAGGATCCGGTAGGCGAGATCTATACAACGCCGGGCGTCACCGACGCCGACCAGGGCAATGGCGTCCCCGATGCCGTCGCAGAGCAACGCACCCAGATCGACGGCTGCGACCACCAGGGCCTCGGAGTCGTCGATTTTCCCTCTCCGGTGGCGCAGCACGATCGGAACATCCGCGGCCCCGGAGGCGCCCAGGCGCGCCGCAGCGATACGCGTCCCGCGAACCGACGACGGGGTGTCGACGGACACCAGGATCTCTTCGAGACCCGCTCCGGAACTGGCGGCGAGGGCACGATCGATCAGTCCGGCGATTTCGAACTCGCGACCCCGGAACTCCCACTCCACCGGGGTTCCGGCCCGCGCCGCGCACTCCGCCGTGGTAGCGAGTTCATCATCGGAAACCAGGACACCCACGGGAACGACCAGACGTGACGCGATGCCGGCGCAGGCATCGGCGAAGCAGGCCTCGACTCGCACCGCCAACGGCAGCTCGACGCCGGCCTCGACGAGGGCGCCGGCGAAGGGAGCCAGCGCATCCAAATCCCCGGGGTCGAGCACCTCGACCAGCAGGCCCTCGCAGACGATCTCGCCCAGGCCAGCCAGGGAGGCGGCGATCGCCTCGGCCCGGGGTCTGGCTTGACCGGGAACCGAACCCAGCTCGAGCTCGACGCGGACCGGATGGTCGGCCCCGATTTCAAAGCCGGCGGGGCCGACGCTCCGCGTCGCCCGACGCTGATGCGTGTAAGAATCGCCCGGGAAGGGGGGCCCGGGGTCTTCGCCCGGCCCCACCACTTCGCGCCAGCGCCCCTCGCCGCGGCGGGCCAGGGCCGCGGCCACCGGGATCTCCATTTCGGGGGCCTCGGTCAGAGACACGCGAATCGTGTCGCCGATTCCATCTTCAAGGAGCGAGCCGATGCCGATTGCGCTCTTGATACGGCCGTCCTCGCCGTCCCCGGCTTCGGTGACGCCCACATGAAACGGATAGCTGGGCTCTCCGGGGGCCCGCGCCTCGAGACGCGCCGCCAACAGCCGGTAGGCCTGGATCGCGATCTGTGGGTTGCTCGCCTTCATGCTGAAGACGACGTCGCGAAAGACCTCGTCTTCACAGACGTCCAGGAATTCGAGCGCGCTCTCGATCATGCCTACAGGGGTGTCGCCGAAACGATTCATGATCCGGTCCGACAGTGAGCCGTGGTTGGTGCCAATCCGCAGGGCGCGACCCAGCGCTTTGCAACGCTGCACGAGGGGTCGAAATCGGGCGCTGACTCGATCGATTTCGCGCGAGTACTCGGCATCAGTGTACTCGCGCACCGCGAACTTCTTCTTGTCGGCGAAGTTCCCGGGGTTGATCCGAACCTTCTCCACGTGCTCGGCGGCGACGAGCGCGGCACGGGGAGTGAAGTGGATGTCGGCCACCAGCGGCGCGTGTACCCCGCGAGCTCTCAGCACCCGCGCGATCTCCGACAGGTTCCTCGCCTCGTTCAGCGAGGGTGCGGTGATGCGCAATATCTCGCAGCCCGCGTTCACCAGACGCTCGCACTGGTCGACCGTGGCGATCGTGTCCAAGGTGTCGGTGGTCGTCATCGACTGCAGTCGAATCGGATTGGTTCCGCCGATGCCGACCTCGCCCACCCGAACTTCGCGGGTCAGCCGCCGGTCGAGGCGGTGGGGATCGCGCCTGGTGCCCGCGGCCATGGGGCGTCAGGCCTCAGCGATCCGGGCCTCGAGTCGCGCGAAGGCCTCGTCCAGCTTCGACGCGTCCCGCCCGCCGGCCTGGGCGAAGTCGGGTCGTCCGCCGCCCTCGCCTCCCACCAAGTGCGCCACTTCGCGGACCAGCTCGCCGGCGGGAAATCGCCGGGTCAGGTCCGCAGTGACACCGAGGGCCAGGGAGACCCGTCCGTCACTCTCCGCCGCCAGCAGCACGACGCCGCTGCCGAGCTTGCCGCGCAGATCGTCCACCATCGAACGCAGGTCCTTTCCGCCAACCCCCTCCACACGCGCCGTAACCACGCGGATTCCGCCGATCTCCTTGGCCGCGGAACTCAGGTCCGTCGACGCCGCACCGCGCTTGGCAGCCCGCAATCGTTCGATCTCCCGGTCGGCACCGCGTCGCTCTTCCAGGAGCCTTTCGACCCGCTGGGGTGCCTCCTTCACCGAGGTGCGAAGCAAATCTGCAATCTGACGGAGCGAGCGCTCCTGGGCACGCATGTGTCTCAGCGCGCCAATCCCCGTGAGGGCTTCGATGCGTCGCACCCCGGCGGCAATTCCCGATTCGGAGAGGATCTTGAGAAAACCGATGTCACCGGTCGCGCGAGCGTGGGTCCCGCCGCAGAGCTCGGTGGAGAAGTCTCCGAAGGACACCACCCGGACCTGATCGCCGTACTTCTCGCCGAAGATGGCGATCGCGCCGGACTGGACGGCCTCGTTGTAGGGCATCAGGCGCGTCTGAGAGCCGGTGTTGGCCTCGATCCAGGTATTGACGAGATCTTCGATCTGCTCGATCTCGGCTCGGGTCAGCGCCACGTCGTGCGTGAAGTCGAACCGCAGGCGATCCGGCGCCACCAGCGACCCCTTCTGTAGCGCCTGGGGGCCGAGCACGCGGCGCAGCGCTGCGTGAAGCAGATGAGTCCCCGAGTGATTGCGAACCGTCGAGGCGCGAGCATCGGGATCGACCTCGAGCTCGGCCCGGGCATCGATGGCCACCTCACCGTCAATGACCCGTCCGCGGTGGAGGATGAGATCGCCCACCGGCCGCTGAGTATCCACGACCTCGATTCGTCCGTTGGGAACCCGGATGCTGCCGATGTCGCCGACCTGCCCGCCGGACTCCGGATAGAAGGGGGTCTCGTCCACCACCACCTCGACCTCATCTCCCTGGCGCGCCAAATCGCAGCTCTCGCCACCGACCAGCATCGCCCGCACCGGCGAAGAGAGTGCCAGGGTCTCGTGCCCGGTGAACACCGTGTGCAGGTCCTGAGCCAGGCGACTGCGGATCTCGTCGACCCCGGTGTCGCCGCTGCCCCTCCAGGCGGCCCGGGCCCGCTCCCGCTGTTCCCGCATGGACGCCTCAAAGCCCGCCTGGTCCAGGTCGAGATCATGCCCTCGCAGGATGTCGGCGGTGAGGTCCACCGGAAATCCGAAGGTGTCGTAGAGGCGGAACACCTGAGCACCCGAGAGGGTTCGCTCTCCCCCACCAACCAGCTTCTCGATCTCGTGTTCGAGCAGTCCGAGGCCGTTGCTGAGCGTCTCGAGGAAGCGCGCTTCCTCTCGCCGGATGCGATCGGTGATGTAGGCCCGACGCTCGCCGAGCTCGGGGTAGGCCGGGGCCATCTCGTCGACCACCGCATCCGCAACCCGGAATAGGAAGGGTTCCTCCACGC
>JACZXC010000355.1 GCA_022571825.1 Myxococcales bacterium
CGGGCCGAGGACCGGGAACGGTTCGACCAGGTGCTCGAGAAGTTGGAACTCCGGCGGCCGCCGGGGGGGCTCGCGCGCTCGACCGCCGAGGCCCAGGCGGTCGCCGTCGAGGTCGGGTACCCGGTGCTGGTACGCCCTTCCTACGTATTGGGGGGTCGCGCGATGGAGATCGTGCACGATCCGGATTCGCTGCGCGACTACATGCGATTTGCGGTGAAAGCGTCGCCCGAGCACCCGGTTCTCATCGACCGATTTCTCGCCGACGCGATCGAGATCGACGTCGACGCCATCGCCGACGGCCGGCGGGTGGTGATCGGCGGGATCATGGAACACATCGAGGAGGCGGGTATCCACTCGGGAGACAGTGCGTGCTCGATTCCTCCCCACTCACTCTCGGGTTCAGTCATCGACGAGATCCTGGATTCCACGCGACGGCTCGCCATGGAACTCGGTGTCTGCGGGCTGATGAATGTCCAGTACGCAGTGAAATCCGGCGAGCTCTATGTGATCGAGGTGAATCCGCGCGCCTCGCGCACGATTCCCTTCGTTTCGAAGGCGATCGGCCGACCGTTGGCCAAGCTCGGCGCCCTGGTCATGATCGGAAAATCCCTGGACGAGCTGGGATTTGTCGAGGAGATCTGGCCGAGGCACTTCTCGGTCAAGGAGGCCGTATTCCCGTTTGTGAAGTTCTCCGGTGCCGATACGCTGCTCGGACCCGAGATGAAGAGCACCGGTGAGGTGATGGGAATCGATTCGGACTTCGGCCGCGCGTATGCAAAATCGCAGATCGAAGCCGGGAACAGCCTTCCCACCCGAGGCACGCTGCTGGTCTCGGTGAAGAGGGCAGACCAGGAACGCATCGGCGACGTGGTCCGGGACCTCGCCGCCCAAGATTTCCGGGTCCTCGCAACCCGGGGAACGGCGGATTCGCTCCGCCGCCAGGGCGTGGAAGCCGAGGTAGTTCCGAAGGTCGGGCAGGGCCATCCCGATGTGGTGGAGCGCATCGAGGCGGGCGACGTCGATCTCGTGATCAACACGGTGGGGTCGGACGTGCCATCGATGCGGGCCTCGGCGTCGATCCGTCGCTCGGCGCTGTTGCGACCGATTCCCTACTACACCACTCTCGCGGGTGCGCGCGCCGCCGCGGGGGCGGTGCAAGCTCTTCGACTGGGGTCGATCGGCGTTCGCGCCCTTCAGGACATCCACGGGTGAGCCCGTTCCAGACGGCGATCGAGGCGGTCCTGAAGCCCCTCGAATTCGCCGCGCGTGACGACTTCGCGCACATCGATCGCGTTGCCGATCTGGAGGCCACGGTGGTCGATGCAGCTCGCCGTGCCCTCCTCCTGGCGATTCCCCCCGATGGGCGCGCGGCGCTGTCGAAGGCGATCGCATCACTGGAGCCGCCGCGGGTCGGCGCGGAGCGGAAAGCGGTCATCCGCCGGCTCCTGGTCACCCTGTATCCCCTGGCCGATGGCGCGTGGTCGGAGGCGGCCCTGGCGCGACCGACGACGGTTCTCGCCGGCATCGGTCCCAAGCGAGCGGCGGTGCTGGAACGGCGCGGTCTGCGCACGGTCGGCGATCTTCTCTTCCACCTTCCGGCTCGCTATGACGATCGACGCTCGCTCGTGCGCGTGGCGGAATTGCAGGTCGGTCAGCGGGCCACCTTCATCGGTCACGTGCTCCTGTGCGACTTCGTGGCGCACCGCGGTCGCGCCGGCCGGATGTTCCAGGCCGTGGTCGGGGACGACTCGGGAACGATCCAGCTCAAGTGGTTCCACGGGGGCCCCGCGATCGCCCGAAGCGTTCAGAAGGGAGCGCGGCTGCTCGTGACCGGCGACGTGCGGCGTTATCGGTTTTCCAAGGAGCTCCTGCATCCCGAAATCGAACGGATGGAGCCGGAGGAAGACCCGGCCGGGTCTGTCGACGACGCCGGCTTGGAGCGGATCGTTCCCAGCTATATCGGGGTCGAAGGCATCCACCCCCTTGCGCTGCGCCGGGTCGTGCACGATGCCGTCGCCGGTTACGCCGATCTGGTCGGCGGCCACCTTCCCACGCCGGTGGTACGCGAGTACGAGCTTCCGGAGCCCGGTCAGGCGCTGCGGGCGCTTCACACCCCGGCGGCCGATGCGGATGTGGAAATGCTTCGAGCTCGCGAGACGGTCGCACTGAGGCGGCTCGTTCTCGAGGAGCTCTACCTGCTCGAGCTGGGTCTGGGGCTGTGCCGCGAAGGCCGGCTCCGCGAGCGCGGGATCGCCGTGACCGGGGACGGGCCCCGGACCCGCGCGGCCTCGGAAAACCTCCCGTTTCGATTGACCGGCGCACAGATGCGCGCATGGGACGAGATTCGCGCAGACCTGGAAAGACCGCATCCGATGAATCGATTGCTCGAAGGAGACGTCGGCAGTGGAAAGACGGTCGTCGCCTGGCTCGCGGCGGTGGCCGTGGCGGAAGCGGGGTACCAGACGGCCCTGATGGCTCCGACGGAGCTGCTGGCGGAGCAACATGCGCGAACCCTGCGTCGGCTGGTCGAGGGCTCTCGGAGCCCCCCCGCGCTTCGCCTCGCCCTGCTGACCGCTTCCCTTCCGCGTCGAGAAGCCGAGATCACGCGCCGCGATCTGGCCAACCGGCGCATCGATCTGGTGGTGGGAACCCACGCACTTCTCCAGGAAAACGTCGCGTTCTCGCGGTTGGCCCTGACCATCATCGACGAACAGCAGCGCTTTGGTGTGCTGCAGCGGGCCGCCCTGGCCGCCAAGGGCCATGGGGAGCGGGCGCCGCACATTCTGGTGATGACCGCCACGCCGATTCCCCGCACGCTGGCCCTCACGGCCTTTGGTGACCTCGATCTCTCGATCATCGATGAGCTTCCGCCGGGGCGCGTCGCAGTACGCACGTTGCTGCTTCGATCGGGGGAGGGCGCGCGGGTGGTCGATTTGTTGCGCGAGACCACCCGCCGAGGTGATCAGGTCTACGTCGTCTACCCGTTGGTCGAGGAATCGGAAAAGAGTGACCTGCGCGCGGCCAGCGAATCCGCGGAGCGGATTCGGCGGGCGTTTCCGGAGCTTCGCGTGGATCTCGTGCACGGCCGCCTCGACGCAGCCGAGCGCAACGCGGCCATGGCTCGCTTCGAGCGTGGCGAGACCCAGGTCCTGGTTGCGACCACGGTCATCGAGGTCGGTGTGGACGTCGCGCGTGCCGGACTGATGATCGTTGAGCACGCCGAGCGCTTTGGCCTGGCCCAGCTTCACCAGTTGCGTGGGCGGGTGGGCCGGGGCGAGAGCCCCGGCACCTGTGTTTTGGTCGCGCGGGGAGCCAGCGAAGAGAGCGAAGCGCGCCTTCGCGCAATGCTCGAGACCACCGACGGCTTCGCCATCGCGGAGGCCGATCTCCGGATTCGGGGCCCCGGCGAGTTCCTGGGAACCCGGCAGCACGGGCGGCTACCGGACCTGCGGATCGCCGATCTCGTGCGCGATGCGCGCCAGGTGTCCATCGCCCAGGAAGCGGCGTTGGCGACCCTACGCCGCGACCCGGGACTCCGTCGGGGGCGTGACCTGGCGCGGGCGGTGGATGCCCGCTGGGGCGAACGGCTGGCCCTCGTGGATGTGGGGTAGGGGGTGGATCTCCCTTTCGACCTGCCCGAATTTCGGGCTCGCCCGCCCTGGTGGGGAGCCGATCTCCAGACCCTGCGCAACGTGCTGTCGCCGCCCCGCCTCGACTTTTCGTCCTAC
>JACZXC010000356.1 GCA_022571825.1 Myxococcales bacterium
GGCTACGCCCAATCTCGTTGGAGGGTAGAGATGAGTAGGTATTCGATTGCCGAGTTCGTGTCCAGCACGTCGCAGAAAGATCGCGGGGAGGGACTGTTCGAGCTGGAGAGCGACCGGATGCTCGAGGTCAACCTGAGCGGGGAGACCGGGAAGGGGGGCGTGAGCCCGAACGCCCTGCCGGAGCTGCTCGCGGCCAGCACCGCTTGGTCGCACCTCACAATTTCGGGGCTGATGACTCTCCCCGCAGTATCCGACGACCCGGAGACCGCCCGTCCGGTCTTCGCCCAACTGCGCCGGCTGTCCGAGTCGCTGCGGTCCGCCGCCGGGGGCCGGGGCCTGCGCGAATTATCGATGGGAATGTCCGCCGACTTCGAGATCGCGATCGAGGAAGGCGCAACCATCGTTCGGATCGGAACCGCGATTTTCGGACCGAGAAGCGACACGGGAGAGTAGCCATGTCACTCGAAGGCAAACGGATCGGATTCATCGGGGCGGGCGCCATGGCGGAAGCGCTCGCGGGCGGTGTCCTGGCCTCCGGCATCACAGCCGAGAGCGTCGCCGCCGCCGACCCGGATCCGGTGCGTCGAAAGCACTTGTCCGAAACCCTCGGCATCACCACGGTCGCCGACAACGGCGAGATCGTCCGCGACAGCGACATCGTGGTACTCGCCGTCAAGCCCAATTCGGTGGTCCCGGTGCTGGAGGGACTTGCCGACGCGCCGGAGGGCGAGCGGGCGCGACCTCTGTGGATCTCGATCGCCGCCGGGATTCCCTTGGCACGCCTCGAGGCCGGGCTCGGCGATACGGCGCGGATCGTGCGCGCCATGCCCAATACCCCCGCCCTGGTCCGAGCCGGGGCCACGGCGTTTTGCGGAAACCACCGGGCCACCCCCCGCGACCGGGACGCGACGCGGGACCTGTTCCGGTCTGTCGGAACCGTTTGGGAAGCGCCCAGCGAGGCGCTCCTGGATGCGGTCACCGGGCTTTCCGGCAGCGGGCCGGCCTACGTCTTCGTGTTCCTGGAGGCTCTCGGGGACGCGGGAGTGCGCATGGGCCTGCCCCAGCCGGCAGCCTATGACCTGGCATTCCAGACCGTCTTCGGAGCGGCCAAAATGGCCCTGGAGACCGGCCTTCACCCCGCAGAGCTCAAGGACCAGGTGACCTCACCCGGAGGCACCACCATCGCCGGATTGGAGCAACTCGAGGCGGGCGGGCTTCGGGCGGCAATCTACGCGGCGGTGGCCGCGGCAACCCGCCGCTCCCGGGAGCTCGGCCAGGCCTAAAGAACCCGGGGAGTTCGGTCGATCTCTTGCCGCACGGAGAGGTGGGAGGCCGAGTTTTTGCGCATCACGCCGCTGGACATCCGAAAACACGGCTTCCGGCGCCGGATCTCAGGCTACGACCGCGAGGACGTGGACGCCTTCTTGGGGATGGTGGCCGAAGACTACGAGGGTCTGCTCCGGGAGGTCGATGGTCTGCGCCAGCAGGTGATTCGGCTGGAGGTCACGGTGAAGGAGCTCGCGTCGAACGAGGCCATCCTCCAGAAGACCCTGACCACAGCGCAGCGCCTGAGCGACGACCTCAAACAGAGTGCGACGGCGGAGGCCGAGGTATTGATCGGGCAGGCGGAGATCCGAGGTGAAAAGATCCTCGACGCCGCTCACCGCCGCGCAGCCCAGTTGTCGGCGGACATCCGCGAGATGAAGAACCTTCGCTGCCGAATGGCAGCCGACGTACGGACAACCCTCCAGACCCACCTCACCCTGCTCGAGGGCCTGGTCAACGACCCCCCCGAGGCCCACGACGCGACCGGTCCGAACACCCCCGAGCCTTCGTGAGATGCGTCGACGGCGCCCGCGCGGGCTGGGAAGACAGGCCGATCCCCGGCTCCGACCATTGGCGGGGGCGCGAGCGGCTCACTAAGCTGGCGCGCCACAGGCGGCCATCGAACCGTCGCGCCCGCCGGGGCCGCCGGCAAACGGGAGTGTCGACCACGAGCCCGGTCGCAGACGAAACGAGTGGCACGAGCGAGAGGGACGGATGCCCATCTACGAGTACGCCTGCGAAAAATGCAAGAGCGAATTCGAGGTGGAGCAACGCATCACCGATGACCCGGTCAAGAGCTGCCCGAAATGCCGCTCGCGCAAGGTCAAGCGACTGATCTCCAGGACATCCTTCGTTCTCAAGGGCAGCGGCTGGTACTCGGACCTCTACTCCTCGGCCAGCGCCAAGACCAAGAGCGAAGGCGAAAGCGCCAAGGAGTCATCCTCGGACTCCAAACCCAAGTCGGACACGAAATCGGACACGAAACCGGACACGAAGTCCGACTTGAAGTCGAAGAACAAGAAGAGCTCCAAGGCCGCCGCCTGAGCGGTTGTTATACTGGCGCTCCTCGCACTGGAGGCGCCTGTCCCTTGCCGTCCGAGCCACACCAGACGGTCGTTGTCGACGGCCTGGCACTGTCGAGAGAAATTCGCGCACGGCTCGCCGAGGCCGTTGCGCGCCATGTCCAAGACGGACGCCGGCCGCCGTCTCTGGCGGTAGTACTCGTGGGCGACGATCGGGCGAGTGCCGCGTACATCAAGGGCAAGCGCCGCGCGTGCGAACGGGTGGGCATGAACTCGGTCGAACATCGGCTGGAGGCCTCTGCCACCGAAGCCGACGTGATCGAGACCGTCGAAGGCCTCAACCGCGACGAGGCGGTGGATGGGATCCTGGTGCAAATTCCGCTGCCCGACGGGATCGACCCGAACCGGGTGGCCGAGGCCATCGACCCGGCGAAAGACGTCGATGGGTTGCACCCGCTCAACGCCGGCCGCTTGCTGCTCGGCCAACCCGGCTGGGTCGCGTGCACACCGCTGGGGATCATGAAGATCCTCGAGCACCATCGGATTCCTCTCGAGGGTGCCAACGCTGTCGTGATCGGTCGCAGCGCGATCGTGGGAAAGCCGATCTCCCTGCTTCTCCAGCGGGCCCACGCGACGGTGACGATGTGCCACTCGCGGACGCGAGACCTGGCGGCGATCTGCCGCGAGGCCGATGTGCTGGTCGCCGCGGTGGGCGTACCGCGGCTCGTGAAGGCCGACTGGATCAAGCCCGGGGCCGCGGTGATCGACGTGGGCGTGAGCGTGATCGAGGGCGAGCTCGTGGGCGACGTGGACACCGATGGCGCCCGGGGCATCGCCTCCATCGTGACGCCGCACCGGCGCGGCGTCGGCCCGATGACCATCACCATGTTGCTTCAGAACACCCTGGGCGCGTACGAATGCGCGGGGCGGCCGCGGCCGCGCATCGCGTCTTCATGAGTCTCCGGCGAACTCCTCTCTATGAGATCCACCGGCACCTGGGAGCGCGGATGGTCGAGTTCGCGGGCTACGAGATGCCGGTTTCATACTCCTCGATCATCGCGGAACACAGAGCCGTGCGAGAAGCCGCCGGACTCTTCGACGTCTCGCACATGGGGCAGATTCGCTTCGAGGGCCCCGGTGCCATCGCGTCCGCCGAACGGCTCCTCACCCGCCCGGTGGCTTCGCTGCGACCGGGCCGCGTTCGCTACGCCCTGCTCTGCAACGAGGAGGGCGGGGTCGTCGACGACGTCACCGTCTATCGGCTCAGCCAGGAGTCGCTCTTCTTGTGCGTCAACGCCGCGAACATCGAAACGGACTACCGCTGGTGCGTTCGCCGCCCGCCCGCCGACGCC
>JACZXC010000357.1 GCA_022571825.1 Myxococcales bacterium
CGAAGTGCGGACTGGCGCGCCGCACGATCGGGTGCGGTCCGGGGCGTGATCGTCGCGGAGTCCCAGAACGTCGCGCGCGATCTATCCAACGAGCCGGCCAATGCGCTCCCCCCGGCCGAGCTGGCGCGACAGGCCCAGCGCGTCGCCCGGGCCACCGGCCTGCGCGTTCGCGTCATGGAGGTGGCAGAACTCAAGCGGCGAAAGATGGGGGCCATCCTCGCCGTGGGTCAGGGGAGTGCGAATCCCCCGCGCCTGATTGTGCTCGAGCACAACCCGCCTCGAAGCCGCGGCCGCAACCGACCCCGGGCGACCGGCGCCGTTTGCCTGGTCGGGAAGGGGATCACCTTCGACTCGGGAGGAATCTCGATCAAACCCGCGGCGGGCATGGGCGATATGAAACACGACATGTCGGGAGCGGCGGCGGTGGTGGGCGCGCTGCGCGCCTGCGCGCTCCTGAAGGTTCCGCTGCATGTCGTCGGTGTGATCGCCGCGGCGGAGAACATGCCCAGCGGAACCGCCTACCGCCCCGGCGACGTGGTGACGGCGATGTCGGGAAAGACGATCGAGGTCTTGAATACCGACGCCGAAGGCCGCGTCGTGTTGGCGGACGCGTTGCACTTTGCGCGCACGGAATTCGAGCCGCGGGCGATGATCGACCTGGCCACCCTCACCGGCGCCTGCGTCGTGGCCTTGGGCAAGCTCGCCAGCGGGGCCTTCGGAAACAACGACCGCCTGATGGAGATCGTGCGTCAGGCCGGCGAGGCCACCGCCGAGCGGGCCTGGCCCATGCCCCTCTGGGACGCGCACAAGAAGCAGATTCGGAGCCGGGTGGCGGACATCAAGAACACCTCCGGACGCGATGCCGGCGCCTCCACGGCGGCGGCGTTCCTCGCCAACTTCGTCGGAGACACTCCGTGGGTCCATCTCGACATCGCCGGCACCGGATGGACCTCGAATACCAGCCCCTACCAGGGCAACGGGGCGACCGGAGTGGGTGTGCGCCTGCTGGTGGAATCGCTCCGCGACTGGAAGACGAAACGACTCGATTGACGCTGGCATCGGCCCTCTCTAAGCTCCGCCGGCCGGGAACCGGGCGGGGGGCCGACGGCAGGTCCAAAGAGTGAACCGACCCCGCGGATCGACCCAGGACGGGGGGAACAGACCGATGAGCCGACGACTCGCATCGACCATTGCCATCGCCGCACTGGCCGCGCTGCTCGCGCCAACGCCCGCGACCGGGGGGGACGCCGAGGCCGGCAAGACTCCGTTTGCGTCGTTTTGTTCTTCCTGTCACGGGATGGGCGGCAAAGGCGACGGCCCCGTCGGCGCCGCCCTTCAGCCGCCCCCCCGCGATTTCACCCAAGGCGATTTCAAGTTCGACACCGACGATGACGGCAAGGCCGGAACCGACGTCGACCTCAAGAACGTGATCACCAACGGGGCCGGCGCGTACGGCGGTTCGATGTTGATGGCGCCCTGGGGGGCCATGCTCAGCCCCGAAGACGTGGAGAACATCATCGCCTACATCCGCTCCCTGAAGCCGTAAGCGCCGATTCGAGGTTCGGGTTCGCGGACCGATTCCGGCGCCGGTCGTCTGCTATCGTCGGGTCCGAGGCCGACGTTTCATGCCCTCGAGTTCCGATCGCACGCTCGAGCGAGTCGATGGGCTCACCCGGTACCTGGCGGAGCTGCGAAAGCACGCCCCGATCTCACGCGAGGAAGAGCAAGAGCTCGCCCGGCGCTGGGTCGAGCAGGGCGACATCGAGGCAGCGAAGAGTCTGGTGCTGGCGAACCTGCGCCTCGTCGTCAAGATCGCCATGGAGTACCGGCGCGCGTGGAGCAATACCCTCGACCTGATCCAGGAGGGAAACCTCGGATTGATGCAGGCCGTGCATCGATTCGACCCCACCCGGGGGGTGAAGGTCTCCTCCTACGCCGCCTACTGGATCCGAGCGTACCTCCTGAAGTTCATCCTCGACAACCTTCGCATCGTCCGCCTCGGAACCACGCGCGCCCAACGCAAGCTCTTCTTCAATCTGAACAAGGAAAAGCGCGAGCTCGAGCGCCAGGGCTTCGAAGTCGAACCGCGGCTCCTCGCCGAACGCCTCGGCGTCTCGGAGCACGACGTGATCGACATGGACCAGCGACTCAGCGAGAGCGATCTCTCCCTGAATGCGCCGGTTCGGACCGATGAAAAGAGCGTGGAGTTCGGCGACCTCCTCTCCGCCGACACAGTAGGGGCGGAGCAGCAGCTCGCCGACGCGGACCTGCGAAGGGTGTTCCTCGGGAAGGCTCGGGAGTTCGCCGACACCCTCGACGAGCGCGATCGCCGAATCATGGATGACCGGGTGCTCTCCGAAGATCCGAGGACGCTCCGCGAACTCGGCGAGGAGTTCGGCGTTTCGCGGGAGCGCGTGCGCCAACTGGAAGCCCGACTCGTGATCCAACTGCGCGAGTACCTGAAAGAGAACCTCGTCGACTTCGAGTACTACGCGCCGCAAAAGGAGTGAGGGCGTCGAAGATGGGGGCGGCGCGGACTCGGCGCCGCGTCATCATCCGGGGCCGGGTGCAGGGAGTCTTCTTTCGCGCCTCGACCCGGGAAAGAGCCCAAGCGCTGGGCGCCGACGGATGGGTTCGCAATCGCAGCGACGGCAGCGTGGAGGCGGTCTTCGAAGGATCCCCCGACGCCGTCGAGGCGCTCGTCGGCTTCTGCCGCAGGGGTCCCCGCATCGCTCACGTCGACCAGCTGGACGTCTTCGAAGAGGCTCCCGAGGGCCTTCAGGGGTTCCGGCTGCGCTGAGGTTGCCCCCCGGGGGAGATCGCCGAACGCCGCGGTAAAGCTGTGCCATCTCCTGGCCGACGGGATCCGTATGCTGGGTCCCCGGACCGCAATGTTGTTTCTTCCCCCCCAGCCTCCCGTCAGGCTCGCGGAGAAGGGATGCATGGTGCTCGGGCGCAGCCGGACCTGCGATCTGCCCGTCGCCAGCACCGACGCATCGCGCCGCCACGCAGAAATCCTCGGCACCGGCAAGAACTTCGTGCTGCGCGACTTGAACAGCACGAACGGCACCTTCGTGAACGGCCAGCGGATCGACCGGCACGAACTGCGCCCCGGCGACCGCATCCAGATCGGGGCCGAGCTCATCACCTTCTGTCAGATCGAAGCCGACCTGGAGGTCAGCAGCGACATCGACGAGCTGGCGATGACGATGATCCGGGAGCGACCGGCGCCGACGGAAGCCAAGGCGTTTCACGGATGCCTGACGGAAATTCCACCCTACGCGCTGCTTCAGGTCCTCGAACTCGGTCGAAAGACCGGGGTTCTCGAGCTGGACGGGGAGGACAGCACCGGCTGTCTCTGGCTTCGAGATGGATCGCCGATCCATGCCGAGACCCCGGAGCAGGTCGGCTTCGACGCCGCCCTGACCTTGGTCCGGGCCACGGCGGGCCGGTTCGGATTCACGCCGCAATCCGAGTCCCCAGAACGAACCATCGAGGCCAGCATCACCCAGCTGCTCCTCGAGTCCGCGCGCCTGCTCGACGAGGGCCTCTAGCTCTAGCAGCCCGGCCGAGAAGGAGGCGTCTGGAGAGGTCTCCTCTGGGCGGGATCATCGGCCGGATTGCGAACCGCCGCCGGCCGCGGCAGACCGGTCTTGCTGGGGCCCACCCTTCGCCTCCCGCAGCCTTCGGCCTTGG
>JACZXC010000358.1 GCA_022571825.1 Myxococcales bacterium
CGCGATCGGCCTGGTGATCATCGCGGTCTTCTACGGCGATCCCGAGTTGCCGTTGCGCCCCGAGTTCCTGGGGCTGATTGTGGCCGGCATGGCCGCCAGCTACGCGCTGCGCCGGCTCGGAGTTCGATCATGGCTCCCCTACGTTCTCGCCGGCGGGCCGCTGGCCTGGTGCGGGCTGGTTCTGGCCCACCTGCATCCCGCGCTGGCCATGGTCTTCATCGTTCCCTTCATGCCCGGGCCGCGCCGCGACACCGGCCTCTTCGCCGCCCGGGATGAAGTGGACGAATTGGGAGCGGCCGTGGCGCGGGATCTTCACCTCGAGCACTCGACCCTCGACCGCTTCGAACGCCATCTCAAGGGCTTCGTCGACTTCGGCCTGTTCTTCTTCGCGTTTGCCAACGCCGGTGTGCCGCTGACGGACGTCGGCCCGATGACGTGGCTGATCCTCGCGTCACTCGTGATCGGAAAGACTCTGGGGGTGACGCTCTTCGGTCTCCTGGCGATCCGTCTGGGGTTCCCGCTGCCCGATCGGATGGGCTTCCCGGAGCTGGCGATGGCGGGATTCATTGCGGCGCTGGGACTCACGGTGGCGCTCTTCCTGGCCAGCGCCGCGTTCACCGATCCCCTCCTGCTGGGCCAGGTCAAGATGGGCGCCCTCTTCTCGGGGTTCGTGGGCCTTGTCGCGATTGGATTGGGACGCCGGCTGGGCCTGGGCCCAGCCGGGCCTCACGCTCGCTGATCGCTCGCGCTCCGGCACTTCGCTGGCCTTCGGTTGTCGCTGAGATCGCTGCGCGGGGGCCTCCAAGGCCGAAGGCCGCGGAAGTAGAAGGTCTCGGCCTCCCAGCGCATCGGGCGGAACGGCCCCGGTTGGCGGATGGCTCCGCAGCGCTGGAATCATTGTCTGGGTGTCTGAGGAAAAATCGGGCATATATTCGCTTATATCATCCTGACAATCAGCGATTGACCCGGTATTGACAGGGGTCTACCCTGCGCTCTGGATGCAAATCGAGCTTCAACGAGCCGGCGACCCGGACGGTCGCCCGGTCTACCGACAGATCGCGGACCACATCCGGAGCGAAATCGCCGCCGATATCTTCGGCGCGGGTGCGCGTCTCCCAGCGATCCGCGCTCTCGCCCGGAGCCTCCGCGTCAATCGCGACACGGTGGCCCTCGCCTATGAAGAGCTCGCAGCCGAGGGCGTGGTCGAGTCGGCGGTAGGTCGCGGAACCTTCGTCCGTCTCGCGCCCCAGGCGAGCCCCTTCCAGCCGTCGCTCTCCCCGCTCGTCGAACGACTCCTCGAGTTCGAGCGGGCGCGTCCGCGCTTTGGCAGCGGCAAGGCCGCCGTTGCCATGCACGCGATCATCCCGGATCCATCGCTTTATCCCGCGGAGTCTTTCCGGCGCATCCTGAACCGCGTGCTGCGCGACGGGGGGCCCGAGCTTCTCATCTACGGCGGTCCGCAGGGGTACGAGAAACTGCGGGAAGTCGTGGCGGAGCGGTTGCGGAAGGTCTCCATCGATGTGGGGAGCGACGAGATCGTGCTCTGCCATGGTGCCAGCCAGGGAATCTCGCTCAGCCTGCGTCTGTTCGCCGAGCCGGGTGACACGGTGGCCTTCGAGGAGCCCACCTACACCAACCTGTTGGCGACGGCCTTCGGTCTCGGACTCAAGCCCGCACCCATTCCCATGCGCGGGGACGGCCTCGATCTCGCAGTCCTCGAACGCACCCTCGAGCGCCCCGAGGTCAAGCTGCTCTACACGATCCCCACCTTCAACAATCCCCTCGGAACGACATCCACCCTGGAACACCGGCGAGCGCTGCTCGAGATCGCCGCGCGCCACGGCAAGCCAGTGATCGTGGACGGTTACGAGATGGACCTGCGTTTCGCCGGCCGATCCGTGCCCTCGCTCGCGGCACTGGACGGGACGGGGCTCGTGGTGCTGCTGACGTCGTTCTCGAAGTCGCTGTTTCCGGGGGTGCGCGTCGGTGCGATCGTGGCCCGCGGACGCCTCGTGGATGCACTGGTGGCGCTGAAGTCGGCGACCGATCTCTCCGACGCGATGCCGCTTCAGGCCGCGGTGGCGGAGTTCGTGGCCCGCGGCCATTACGATCGACACCTGGCGCGCCTGCGCCGCATCCTGCGTTCCCGTCGAGACGCCCTGCTCGACGCATTGGATCGCGAGCTGCCAACCGGCGCCCGGTGGAACGTCCCCGAGGGCGGCTATCAGGTATGGGTCGAGTTGCCCGACGGGATCGATACCGGCGAGCTCCTGGCCGACGCGGTTGGCGCGGGCGTGCTGTTCGCGCCGGGCTCGCAGTTCCGCCACGACGGGCGGGCTTCCAGCGACCTTCGGCTGAGCTTCGCGATGGCGAGAGAAGACGACTTGCGCCGCGGAGTCGCGGCCCTGGGTCGAGTGCTTCGGGATCGGTTCGCGTCGCCGGTCCGACGCGCCGCGAAGGTGCACATCTAGGCAGATTCAGAGCCGGGGCGTTGAGCGACCGGCCGAACCAGGAGGAACCATGGCGAATCACAAGGGCAAGAAGGGCGGTTCCGGGGCCAACGGCGGTAGTCGGACCACCGCCGATTCCTTCGAGATCAAGGTTGGACTGGCCGAGATGCTCAAGGGCGGTGTGATCATGGACGTGACGACGTCGGACCAGGCGAAGATCGCCGAGGAGTCCGGAGCCTGTGCGGTCATGGCCCTCGAGCGGGTGCCGGCGGACATCCGCCGAGATGGGGGCGTGGCCCGCATGTGCGCGATCGAGATCATCGAAGGGATCCAGCGCACGGTGTCGATCCCGGTCATGGCCAAGGTGCGTATCGGGCACTGGGTCGAGGCCCGGGTGCTCGAATCCCTGGGCGTCGATTTCATCGACGAAAGTGAGGTCTTGACCCCCGCCGACGACGCGTATCACATCGACAAAGTGGGGTTCCGATCGCCGTTCGTCTGTGGGGCACGGAATCTGGGCGAGGCCCTGCGGCGATTGTCCGAGGGCGCGGCGATGATCCGCACCAAGGGCGAGGCGGGGAGCGGCAACATCGTCGAAGCCGTGCGTCACCTGCGCGAGGTCTTCGGGGGGATCCGCGCGCTCGGAGCGCTGCGGCCGGAGGAGCTCGCCACCCGCGCCAAGGAGCTTCAGGCGCCGGTCGACCTGGTGCGGCGGGTTGCGGAGCTCGGACGGCTGCCGGTGCCGAACTTCGCCGCCGGCGGGATCGCGACTCCCGCAGACGCGGCCCTGTGCATGTCCCTGGGTGCCGAGGCGGTCTTCGTCGGCTCGGGGATCTTCAAGAGCGCAGACCCGGCGGCGCGGGCCCGAGCCATCGTGCGCGCCACCACCCACTGGGATGAGCCCGAGGAAGTCCTCGCCGCGAGCCGCGGGCTGGGCAACGCGATGGAGGGGATCGAGATGGAGACCCTCGCCGAGCACGAGCGTATGGCGAATCGGGGCTGGTGACCCCGTGGGGAATCATCGTCGCGTTGGAATCGTCGCCGTCCAGGGTGACGTCGACGCCCACGCGGCGATGCTGGCACAGCTTGGCGTCGAAGCCGTGCGAGTCCGCAGGGAAAAGGACCTGGACGGTCTCTGCGCGTTGATCCTCCCCGGGGGTGAGAGCACGACGATCGCCAAGGGCCTCGAGCGATTGTGTCTCTACGAGCCTCTCGAGACCTTCGCGAAGT
>JACZXC010000359.1 GCA_022571825.1 Myxococcales bacterium
GAGGGCCCCGATCCCGCGCAGGAATTCGACGACCGAACCCTTGCGACCCAGAAAGCGCGCTCGCACCTGCGTCAAGACCTGACGGGTCGAGGCCGCGGAGATGGCGTCCCGGGCCGCCCGCTGCAGAGCCTCGAGGTTCTCCGACCCCGGCGGCACGGTGCTTCGCCCCTAGGTGACCTTGGACTTCGCCAGCTCGGCGAGCTCGCCGAAGGCCTTCGGATCCGAGACGGCCAGCTGCGCCAGGATCTTCCGGTCGACTTCGACGCCGGCCCGCTCCAGCCCATGCACGAATCGGCTGTAGGACAGGCCGTGCTCCCGCGCGCCGGCGTTGATTCGCGTGATCCACAGCGCCCGGAACTGGCGCTTGCGCTGCTTGCGGTCGCGGTAGGCGTACTTCCAGCCCTTCTCCACCGCCTCCCGGGCGGTCTTGAGCAGGCGACTTCGAGCCCCGTAGTAGCCCTTGGCCTGGCTCAGAACGCGGTTGCGCCGCTTCCTGGCCGCGACGCCGCGCTTGACTCGCGGCATGGCTTTCTCCTTTCAGTCGTTCTCGCGACTATAGAGTTGGCAACATCTGCTTCAGGCGTTTCACGTCCACCGGGTCGACCATCGCCTGCTTGCGGAGGTGCCGCTTCCGCTTCGCCGACTTCTTCGTGAGGATATGCTGCTTGTTCTTGTGGGACCTCTTGAACTTCCCGCTCGCGGTTTTCTTGAACCGCTTGGCCGCTCCGCGGTGGGTCTTCATCTTCGGCATCTCACTCCCCTTCGGCAGCCGACGGCTCCGCGGCCTTGGTCTCGGCTGCCGCTCGCGCCGCCGCCTTCTGGGCTTCGATCACCGCTTCGCGATTGGGCACGAGGATCATCGACAGGAAACGTCCCTCCATGCGCGGCGGGTTCTCCACGGTCGCCAGCGTTCCCAGAATATCCCGCACGCGATCGAGCTGCCGCCGGCCAATCTCCCGGTGCACCATTTCACGCCCCCGGTACATCACGGTGACCTTCACCTTATCGCCATCCATCAGGAAGCGCCGCGCATTCTTTAGCTTAAACTCCAGATCGTGGTCATCGGTGCGCGGACGGAGCTTGATCTCCTTGAGCGACGCCGCATGTCCTCGGCCCTTCCCGGACTTCTTCTTCTGCTCGTACTTGTAACGCCCGTAGTCCATGATGCGACAGACAGGCGGCCTGGAAGTGGGCGCGACCTCGACGAGATCGAGCCCTTCCTCGACCGCGCGTTCCAGCGCGACCTCGGGGCTCATCACCCCGAGCTGCGACCCGTCACTTCCGATCACGCGAACTTCCACCTCTCGAATCAACTCATTGATGCGAGGCACGTCCTTCCGGTTGATCCGTCGTAGCTCGGCGATATGCGATACCTCCTACGCCCGGCGCGTGTTTCGACGCGTGTCGATGTCCTGCCGCATCTGCGCTACCAGCGCATCTACAGCTAGGGGCTCGCCCGCCGGGTGCGAGCCCTGACGTCGACGCGGTGTCACGGTTCCATTCGCCTCTTCCCGATCGCCCACGACCAGCATGACGGGAACCTTTTGGATCTCGGCATCCCGGACCTTGAACCCGAGCTTCTCGCCCCGGGAATCGACGTCGACGCGAATCTTCGCCCCGGCGAGTTGGGCCTCGACCCGGCGAGCATAGTCGACGTGCCGTTCCGTGATCGGCAACACCCGCGCCTGCAGCGGTGCCAGCCACAGCGGGAAATCGCCGCCGGTCTGCTCGATATAGAGGGCGATGAAACGCTCGAGGGAGCCCAGGATGGCCCGGTGCAGCATGGCCGGCTGGTGGAGGCCCCCGTCGCGCCCGACGTAACGCAACCCGAAGCGGGTCGGCATCGAGACGTCGATCTGGAGGGTGGCCAGGGTCCACGAACGGCCGAGCACATCGTCGAAATCAACTTCGATCTTGGGGCCGTAGAACGCCGCCTCGCCCTGCTTCACCCGACGAGGAAAGCCCGCACGCTCCACCGCGGCCAGTAGCGCCTTGACACCCTCGTCCCAGTCCGCGCGCTCCCCGGTGAAATGCTCGGGCTGGGTCGACACGAAGACCGTGGGCGTGGGCAGACCCAGGACATCGTAGACCTCGGCGGTGATGGCGAAGAAGGCGTCGAGCTCCGCCGGAACCTGATCGGGTTCGCAAAATACGTGCCCGTCGTCCTGGGCCATGGAGCGCACCCGCGAGAGCCCCGTGAGGGTCCCGCTGCGCTCGTTGCGATGCAGGCGGCTGAACTCGGCGAAGCGGATCGGCAGCTCGCGATACGAACGCTTGCGGCTGCCGAACAGATGGCAGTGCCCGGGACAGTTCATCGGCTTGATCGCGAGCTCCTCGCCTTCGTCTCCCTGCATCAAGAACATGTCGTCTCGGAAGAGCGCGTAGTGTCCCGAGGTCTTGAACAGCTCGGTTCGGAACACCTGGGGTGTCATCACCTCCTGGTAGCCGTACCGCGGATACAGCGAGCGCATGTAGTCGATGAGGTTGTTGTAGAGCAGAAGACCCTTGGGCAAATAGAACGGAGAGCCGGGCGAAATCGGATCGACGAAGTAGAGATCCAGCTCCACCCCGACGCGGCGGTGATCCCGGCGCCGAGCTTCCTCGCGCCGCTCGAGGTGTTCATTCAGCTGCCGGCGGCTGGCGAAGGCGGTCCCGTAGATGCGCTGCAACATCGGATTCTGTTCGTCCCCGCGCCAGTACGCTCCCGCGAGCTCGAATAGCTTCCAGGCGGCGATCTGACCGGTCTGCTGCACATGGGGCCCGCGGCACAGGTCGGCGAAGTCGCCGTGTCGAAAGACCGTGATCTCGCTGCCCTCGGGAATGTCGTCGAGACGGGAGAGCTTGAGCTCCTCGCCGAGACCGGCGAACAGCTCCCGGGCCTCCTCGCGGGTCATCACCACCCGTTCGAAGCGCGACTTCTCGGCGATGATGGTCCCCATTTCCTTCTCGATCCGCTCCATGTCTTCTGGCGTGAACGGACGATCGACGAGGAAGTCGTACTGAAACTTCTCGGAATGGTCGGTGCGGCCCACGTCGATCTGAGCCGTCGGGAACAGCCGCTTCACGGCGTCGGCCATGACGTGCTCGGCCGAGTGGCGGATGACCTCGTTCGCGGCGGGGTCGCGGGCGGTTACGATTTCGAGATCCACAGGGTCGCCGACGGGTTCGCGCGGATCGACCCGCTCGCGCAGATCCACCAGACGGCCGCCGATGCGGCCGGCGATGGCGGCGCGGGCGAGGCCCGGGCCAATCCGTTCGGCGACGGATAGAACCGTTGACCCCGGAGGTACCGCCAGCATCTTGCCATCCGGAAGGCGAACGCGAATCTCGGTCATTGACGCGGGCGGTTCATGCAGTCGTTTGCTTCGAAGGGTTCAAACTCTTTCGGGACCTCGCCCGGGCTGGTAGGCACGGGCGGGATTGAACCGCCGACCTCCGCCGTGTCAAGGCGGCGCTCTCCCACTGAGCTACGTGCCCATCTGTTCGTAAGGACGCGAAATCAATACCGATTTAGCTCCGGAGTGTCAATCGCGGGGCTCGTGGCGGGACCTGGGCCCTCCCACACGCGGAAGCGCACCATCTTGTCATCTGACGCCACAGGAACGATCTGCAGCTCCGGCGGCAGCACCGCGAGCATATCGTCCAGAAGCTCAGGCCCCTTCCGGTCCGAGA
>JACZXC010000029.1 GCA_022571825.1 Myxococcales bacterium
CGAGCAACCGAGAGCACGGGATACTGAGGGCGGAGATCCGGGCTCATCGCGCGCCAGGGCGCGGTTCCGGGAGCGCGAACGCCAAGACGCTGTCGCCGCGGGTCGTCTGCATCTGGTTGTGCCCGCCGGCGGCGATCACGACCAACTGTCGGCCGTCGTCGCGCACGCGATAGGTCATCGGCGTGGCCTGACCCCCCGCCGGGAGCCGCCCTTTCCACAACTCCTCACCGGTCTCGATGTCGAAGGCGCGCAGATAGTCGTCCAGGGCGGCCGCAATGAATACCAGGCCCCCCGCCGTGACGATCGGCCCGCCCATGTTCGGTGTTCCCCAGGGCAGCGCGATTCCCAGCGGCGCCAGGTCGCGGGTGGTGCCCAGGGGAACCCGCCAGACGATCTTCTGCGCGTCGAGATCGAGGGCCATGAGGCTGCCCCAGGGCGGCTCGTTGCAGGGAACGTCGAGCGGAGACACGAGCACTCCGGTACGCGCGACGTAGGGAGTCCCCTCCTGCTCCGCACGGCTGACGTGGGCTCCGGAATCGCGCCGAAAGTCCGCGCGGTCCTTGGGCACGAGCTGGATGGTCGTGGCAATGTTGGAGGTATTGGCGATGATCCACCGACGGGTCGGATCGTAGGCCACGCTGCCCCAATTCGAGCCCCCCGCCGAGCCGGGAAGGACCACCGTCCCCTCGAAGCTCGGCGGGGTGAAGATGCCCTCGGAGCGCATGGCGCCGATCATCTCGCGGCACTTCCCGCGATCCCACAGCGTGAGCCCCCAGGCATCCTCGGGCCCCAGCCCCTGGGGCGTCAGCGGAGGTGGCCAACTCGGAAAGGGCTGGGTGGGAGACGTGGTCTCACCGGGAACGGTGGTCTGGGGAACCGGCCGTTCTTCCACCGGGAAGACCGGCTCTCCCGTCTCCCGATGCAGGATGAAGAGGTTTCCCATCTTCGTTCCCTGGACCACGAGGGGGATCTTTCTCCCATCCCGCCACCAGTCGATCAGAACCGGTTGGGAAGCCAGGTCGTAGTCCCACAGGTCGTGGTGCACCGTCTGAAAGCTCCAGACCCGCTCGCCCGTCGACGCCCGCAGGGCCACCACCGAGTCCGCGTGGCGATTGTCCCCGACGCGTTCGCCCCCATAGAAGTCCGGCGAGGGGCTGCTCGTCGGAACGAATACGAGATCGCGTGCGGGGTCGGCGGAGATCAGCGACCAGACGTTGGCCGCGCCGGTGCGGTCGGCGCTGTCGCCCCGCCAGGTCTCTCGTGCCGGATCGTCCGGGTCGCGGGGAATCGGGTCCCAGCTCCAGCGAAGCTCACCCGACCTCGCATCGAAGGCGTGGACCTTGCCACTGGGCATCTCGACGCGTCGGTTCTCGGCGATCGACGATCCCACGATCACGAGGTTGCCCACCACGACCGGCGGTGAGGAGATCCCGTATTCACCCGGCTTGAATGGGCCCACGTCCGTCGAGAAATCGACCTCGCCGCCGGTCCCGAATCGGGAGCAGCGCGTTCCGGTGTCCGCATCCAGCGCGATCAGCCGCGCGTCGGCGGCGGCGAGATAGATTCCGAGGCGACAGTGCGTTCCGGGCGCAGCGGCGGGATCGAGCCAGAAGGCGACACCTCGACAGTTCAGATTGTAGTGTCCCCGGGACAGATCGACCTCCGGATCGAAGACCCAGCGCTCACGTCCGGTTTCCGCATCCAGAGAGACGACGCGGCTTCGCGGGGTGCAGAAGAAGAGCGCCTCGTCGAGCAGGATGGGAGTCGACTGGAATGAGTGGTTCCGGTGTCGAGTCACCTCATCGACCACATCCCCGGTTCGATAGGTCCAAACCACTTCGAGGGCGTGTACGTTGTCGGGACGAATCTCATCGAGGGGCGAATAGCGGGAGCCGCCGGCATCACCGGCATAGATGGGCCATCCGGCGGCGGGTCCCCCCGTCCGCAGCGGGGGCTCCGCTTCACAGCCCGACGGTGCGGCCAGTGCAAGCCCCGCGACAACAAGCGCGGCGCGGATGAACGACGGGTTCTTGTGGGTCACCTGGCATGCGGATCCGGCACGACCGCGCGGGAGCGTAGCTCAAGCGGCGCAGCGGAGCGGCGCGCAGCCCGGCGCGAGCGGCAGTGTCAGCGTGTGATCGCGGTGTGACGAGGAGCGGCGGAGCCCCGCGCGCGGCCGCGCCTGGCGCCCCAGACCATCCCCACCAGCCCCGCTCCGACCAACACCAAGGTCGCGGGCTCCGGTACGGCGGTGATTCGGGAAACCAGGAAGTGACCCTGGGTCGCGCGGATGCTCAGCGACCGGAGGGTCAACGGAAGCTCGGGGGCCTCGCACCGTTTCAGTGCGGCGGCATCGGCCAGGTTCAGAAAGAAGTTGTCGTGCTCGCCCATGACCGGGTCCAGGAGACACAGGACGATCGCTTCCGTGAGCAGAGGCTGGATGGGACTGTCGATGTACACGAACGCGGCGTCGCCCTTCTTCTTGCTGCGCTTGTGCTTGCTCTTACTCTTGGTCTTGATCTTGGTCTTCCGCTTGCTCTTTCCCTTCTTCTTCGAGTCGAACCCGTTGAATTGGGTCAGGGTCAGGTTCACCGACGAGGTGACCACCGGCATCGACCAGGCGAAGTGCAGGGCCTCGTCGCGGTGTCCACCCCCGCCCGAGATCTCTTTCGACCCCTGGCCGACGCCGGCCTTAACGCCGGCGCCCAGGGTATCGATGAATACGACTCCCATTTCGCCCCCCAGGGCGGACTCGGCCTCGGGAATCCGGGTCGAGGCGGTGAGCGTCAGCGTCAGCCCGCCGCCGGTGGCGGACAATTGGCCCGCTTCGGTTCGCGTGGGTCCAAAGTCACCGCCCCCGGACAGATCGAAGGAAATCGCGGAAGCCGGGCTCGCGAAAGCCAACGCGGACGCCGCGGCGAGGGATCGCACCTGTCTCCGCATGCCTTCGCGACCTCTCACCGGTTTCGCGTGCCCCGACTGGACCCGTGGATTCCTCAGAAATCAGTGGTCTCGAAGGTCGTAAAATCGTATAAATAACAATGAGTTCGGGAGAATCTTTCCAGTTGGACTGGAACTCCGCCGGGTTGCGGCGACGAGTGCGTGCGCCCGTGCCGGCAGCCCCGGTGCGGGCCCTCGGAAGCTCACCCAATTGTGTCGGCCATCGGGCCGAAATCGGACGACCCGCGCGCTCACGGGGCCACCCATCGGGTACGCTTTCGTGCGCGCGCCTGGCCCCTGAGGAGGACCTGAGGTTGCGACTGGCGAGCCTTTCGTGTGCGCTCGTGGCGCTACTTCTGATGGGCCTGGCCGCGCTCCAGGAACTGCACCCGCACGCCGATCTCGACCCCCGATTCACCACGCTGCAGCTGGGCTTCCTGGCGACCGCCCTCCTCGGGTTCGGGGTCGGCATCCGGCTCCGACCCCGGGCCGCCCGGGCGCGGGCGTGGGAGCTCGGGCTCCTCCTGGCAACCCTCATCCTGATCTTTCTGATCCTGGAGGATCGGGAGCAGTCGGTCCTCGGGGCTGCCGTCGCCGCCCCCGTCCTCCTCGCGTTGCACTGGAAGCGCGCACAGGTGCGGCGCCGCAAGTCGGAACTGCTGCTGTCCTATACGATGTTCCTGCTCTGCTTCGTCGTCTTTGAGGCGGCCGCGCGGGTCTACTTCTTCGGGCCCCGGGCCCTGCTGCCCCAATACGGGTCGTCGGTGAACGAGCTCGGCAAGTCGGGACTCCTGAGGAAGTCCGAGGATCCCGAGATCCTGTGGGAGTTCAAACCGAACCTCGACGAGATATACGAGCTGGTCCGGTTCCGGACGAATTCGCGGGGACTCCCCGACGAAGAGTACGCGCTCTCCAAGCCCGATGACACCTACCGGGTCGCGGTCCTCGGCGACTCGGTGACCCAGGCCTTCGGGGTCGAGTTGGAGAACGCGTTCCACAGCGTCCTGGAGCGTCGCTACAACGCCGAGTCGGAATCGACGCACTACCAGTTCATCAACTTCGCCGTGGGCGGCTACTCTCTGTCGCAGTACCTAGCCGTGCTGAAGCGCCGGGCTCTGGCCTATCAACCCGATCACATCCTGGTGGCGATCTATCCCGGCAACGACCTCGACCTCGAGGTCCAGCGGAACTTCGAAATCCAGCGGAAGCGAACCAACCAGTACCTGAAGCTGTGGTCGACGCGCATCTTCAGCCGCCACCTGATCAAGAGAGTCGAAGCGATGCGACGCCGCGCCGAAGAGCCGCCGGTCTACGACATCGACGCGATCCGACAGATCTTCCGAGAATTTCACCAGATCGCCGGAAACGAACAAATCGGCCTGACCTGGGTCGTCCTGAGGCGAGGCCGCGATCTGCACCAACGGGAGTTCGAGATCATCGAGGGCCTGTCCCGGGAGCTCGAGATCCCCATGATCGACACCGGGCCCGCCTTCGCGTCGGTTGCCTTCCGTGACACCGTGGTCAGTCGGATGGACCCACATCCCAACGTCCACGCCCACGGACACTTCGCGACGGCGATCTACGCCGCGCTCGAACTCGGAAACTGACAGCCCGAGTTGGAGGTCAGGCCTCGCCGCCGGGGCCGGGTAGCGTCGAATCTCCCGAAAACGCCGGGAGCCGTCGGCGGGGTCGGACCCAGACACGACGGGGAGCCGGGCCCATCGGCACCCGATCGAAAGTAGGGCCAGCGTCCAGAGACTCCAGTTCCCAGGAACCCCCGCTGATTCGCGTCGCGCGCCGTCGCATCGATCGAAACCTAGTGTGGAGGGGCTCGCCTCGCGCGTCGATTTCGTGCGAGACTCCGGTGGGGCCCCAAGGCCCGGAGGACGATATGAAGGCCGCTGTCTACGACGAAACCGGACCCCCCGAGGTCCTCCGCACCGAAGAGATGCCGGATCCCACCTGCTCCGGCGATGGCGTGGTCATCGACGTCGAGGCCGTCAGCATCGAGGGCGGCGACGTGGGGCACCGTGCCCGAGGGGACATGGCCAGCCGTCCCCACATCGTCGGATACCAGTGCGCGGGTGTCATTCGCGAAGTCGGCGGATCCGTCGTCGACCGCGAGGTGGGTCAGCGAGTGGTGGCCATCATGCTGCACGGCTCCCATGCCGAGAAGGTGGGGGTGCCGTCGCCGGCGACCTGGTTGGTGCCCGACGGACTCGACCTGCGCCGCGCCTCCTGTGTGCCGATTCCCTTTGGAACGGCCGACGACTGCCTGTTTGAGTTCGGCCGCCTTCAGCCTGGCGAGTCGGTGCTGGTACACGCCGGTGCGGGAGGCGTCGGTCTGGCCGGTATCCAGCTCGCGAAGCGTGCCGGAGCGACGGTCCTGGCCACGGCATCGAATCCGGAGAAGCTCGAGAAGCTCAAGGCGTTTGGCCTCGACCACGGCATCAACACCCGGGAGGTAGATTTCCCGGCGGCGGTGCGGGAAATCACCGGGGGGCGCGGTGTGGATCTGGTCGTTGACTCCATCGGCGGGCACACCCTTGAGAAGAGCATCGAGGCCCTCGCCTACCGGGGACGGATCACGTTCGTCGGCTCGGCGGCTCGCGACGATTTCCGGCCCGACTGGACCGCACTTCGCCCCGGAAACAAGACCGTGACTGGAATCTTCCTGGGTGCGGAGTTCGCGCTCCAGCACGAGCGCGTCCACGGAATCATTCAGCGCCACCTCGAGGATGTGGCCCGGGGGGCGCTCGAGGTCGCGATCGACCGCGAGTTCCCGCTGACCGAGGCGGCGGCGGCACACGCGTACGTCGAGAGCCGCCGCGCCTTCGGCCGTGTCCTGTTGATTCCCTAGAGGCGCTCGTCGCCGCCGGGTCCGAGGATCGGGTTGGGCGAGCGCCGTCGGAGCCGCGGGCCCTACTCGTCCGGATCCTCGGCGACCATGACGCAGTTCTTTCCCGCCGCTTTCGCCCGGTAGAGTGCCGCGTCGGCCGAGTTGAACAGATCCGTCTGGCTGCCCTTGAACACGGAGACTCCGACCGAGACCGTGGCGCTTCGGGGACGCATCGTGTCGTCGACGATGAACGAGGTCTCGGCGATGGCCGTGCAGATCTTCTGTGCCAGGGTGACCGCACCCTCGAGGGTCGTTTGGGTCGCCACCACGACGAACTCCTCGCCGCCAAATCGCGCGAGCAGGTCGGTTTCGCGGACGAATTCCTTCAGGATCCGCGCCACTTGTTTCAGGACCTCGTCTCCCGCCGCGTGCCCGTAGGTGTCGTTCAGCTTCTTGAAGTCGTCGATGTCGAGGATCAGAAACGCGAGGTCGTGCCCCGTGCGGGACCATCGCTTGAGCTCCCGCTGCAGCTGGGCCTCGAAGTAGCGGCGATTGTTGAGCTGCGTCAGGGGATCGGTGATCGATCGCTTCGACACCGTCTGGTACTGGTGCTGGAAGGCCGAGTACTGATCCTGGAGCGCCCGGTGGCTGGTCTCGAGTTCGCGGCTGCGGAATTGGTGGCGACTGACCATCGTGTTGAAGGCCAGGATGAGGCCCTCCGCCTCCCCCGCGGCCCTTGCCGTCGAAACCGGGAGGAACTCATCGCGAGCGGCGGCGCGGAGTGCCTGGAGGAGCGGCCAGAGCGGCCGGGCGATGCGGCGGGTGGCGAATCGAGACGCCATCGTGGTGAAGAGCGCGATCAGGACCAGGCCGGTGGCCAGAAAGGCGCACGCGACCAGGAAAAGCGGCTGAAACGCCGCCACCAGCGGAGTCGTGGCCACCAGGGTCCAGCCATGGGCGCCCAGCGGAACCGACGAAGCCATGACCTCGCCCAAATCCGTATCCCAGACCACGCGCGGTGCGGCTGATCCGTCGTCACTCAGGAGTTTCGACAACAGCGGCTCGCCCGCCGCTCTGCCGCTCGGTCGTGCCGACGCCAGAACCCGGCGTTTGCCATCGACCAGGAAGATGTTGGCCTCCGCGCCCAGGAGTTCGGCCCGCAGACGCGCGGCCAACTCGCTGCGTCGAACCAGGCCGTGAAGCGTGGCGATGGCCCGACCCTGCGGATCGCGAAGCGGTACCGATACCAGCTCCAGTGCCGGTACGGGCCCGGGGTCGATGGGTCGGACCGAGAGCTCCTGGAGACCCCCCAGCTCAGCACGGAGCTGGGAGGTGCGCATGACGTCGACGAGCTCAGGACCGAGGGAGCTCTTCGGGCGCAAGAGCGCGCGCAGCCCAGCCAGGCCCGGTCCCGAGCCTGCCGCGGCCAGCACGTCTCCCTGGGTGTCGAGGATCAGGAGGCCGCTGAAGACGCTGGATCTCGCGAGGGCCTCGGAAAAGCTTCCCATGAGGGCGGACTGATCCGGGGGGGACGGTGACCGGGTAGAGCCGCCCGGGGGGTTCGAGACACCTCGGACCCAGACCTGGAGGGCCGACTCCTGGCTCAAGCGTTCGAGCTCGGCCGGGGCCTGGTCGAGCCGCTCCCGGACCCATTCGCGGCTGAGCTGCAGGGCCAACGGTTGGGTCTCGACGATCGTGTTCCAGATCGTCGCGTAGATCGCGTAGAGGCCGAGCCCTCCCATCAGAAGGACTGTCAGCAGGGTGTAGGCGAACACCCGTCGCGTGATTCTTCCGGTGACTCCGTCCCCGGAAAAGACGGGGCGGGTCGAGGCCTGCTCAGGCTTCGATTCCGGCAAACGAGACCCTCCGATTCGAAACACGTATCGATCGGTTGCCCTCGATCCTTGAAGCGTTGTCCAGGGACGGGAGCTGGATCGAACCCCATGGGGGATCTCATGTCGCCTGAGGGCCCCCGAGGAGGGGAGAGATGCGTCAGAAGCTCAGGCCGTAGGCCAGCGAGAACTCCATGCCCTCTTCGGAGAATCCGAAGTCGAAGCGCAGGGGATTGACGCGGTCGAAGCTGACGCGCAGACTGGCACCGTAGCTGTGTCGCACTTTCTCGTGAAATAGCCCCGAAACACTGCCACCCACGGCTCCGACTTCGTAGAAGAGCGCGGCTCCGACGCGCTCGACCCGGATCGAGCGGGTGATGGCGAAGCCCCGGGGCAGAAACCAGAACCGGTACTCGGCCGCTCCCAGCCAACTCGCCCGATCGCGGAAGCGCCCCGCGATGAAGCCCCGATGGTGCTCGGTCCCTCCCAGGCTCGGGAGCTCGAAGAAGGGCAACTCGCCCCGGGCGTATTGATTCCGGAATCCGAAGGCCACGGTGTCGGTCGGCGGATTCTCCTCTCGGAGGTCACCGCCGTTGTGGAACAGTGAAAACGTGCGGAACACCTTGCTGGCGCTCCAGGTGTAGATTGCCCCGGTGTCCCCTCCGCTCTGGAAAGGTGCCCAGGCCGCCAGCCCCCCAATGTGCCAGCCTCGGTACGGGCTCTGCTGGCTGTCGCGGGTGTCGTAGCGCAGACCCAGCCGCAGCCAGCCCATGTTGTGATCCTGGGCGTCGGCGAAGAGCCCGGGATAGACGTCGTCGGTGGAGGGTCGATTGGAGACCTTCCCCGGCGTCAGACGGTGGCTTGCACCGCTCGCTCCAAGCCGAAACACCCAGTTGGAGCCCGGCTCCGGGACGGAGCGTTCCAGGTCCAGACTGGCATAGACGGTCTTTTCCGTGTAGCTGGTTTCGTCGGGTTCGTCGGTATCGCCCCCCAAGCCGAAGAAGCGGTGCGTGAGGGTGCGGCTGTATCCGAGTTCGGTGTCGATGAAGCTGCGCTCCTCCGTGAGAATTCCGCCCTCGGGGAGCTCGATGTGGTGAAGCCAGCGCCGCCATTTGATCCGGTATTCCCGCTGACCCTCGGAGGTGTAGGAGAGGAGCAGGACGGAGCGCTCCTGACGCCGCTGCTGGCGGAAGTCGAGGTCGCTGATCGCCAGACCGACGCCGGTTCCGACGTCGCGGCTGCGGAACACGTAGGGCGTGATGAAGCTGCTCACCAGGAAGCGATCGAGCACGGATCCCGGCTTCAGGCGCCCCTCGGGAAGATACGCCAGCGATCCGGATACTTCAGATTCTCAGGCCGTCGGATCGCCGGAATTCGGCCGTTTTCATCTAACCCCGACAGCGGGTCGTACGCGTCTTCGTCGGCGGCGTCGGCTTCCGCTGCCTGCTCCAGCATCCGGGGATCCAGGAACTCGGCCGCCGCCGGCAGGGGAGCAACGGCCAGGAGCGATCCCACGAGGCGCGTGATCCACGGCGAGGTGCCCCCTCGCGCCCGCATGCAGCGATCCCCCCAACCAGAGCCGATTCGATCATCTGACAGCGCATCAAGCGTCGACACGCGCCTCCGCTGATCCTTCCATCGGCGGTCGAAAATACCCGCTTGAGGCAGCGTCGTTGGAATTGACGGAGCACCGTGCGCACGTCGGCAGCCGAGGGGTCGACCGACGACGGAGAATGCCAGGCCTGACCGCGGGGCTCAGGGCGGATAGCGACCGAGCTCGGAGGACGGAAGGGAGGGCAGGTCTGGAATTCGAAACAGGTAACGCTGTTCGTTGAGGATGATCAGGTCATCGCCGTCCCATGCCACGCCCTCCGCCAACCGCGTCCGGCGTGTGCGCAGGCGAATGCGTCGGACCTGACGGAAGAGACGCGGGCCGTCGGTCTCGCGGACGAAGAGATAGAGCGAACGGTAGCTGAGGAGGGCCAACAGATGGCCGTCCGAGTGGAGATCCGCGCCGGTTACGTTGCCCATCGGATCGAAGGGGCGAGGCCAGCCCTCGATCAGATCGAAGCGGTCCAGGGGCTCGAGAATCGCCTCCTCAGTCCCTGGCTCGATCGGGAGTCGGTAGAGCTGGGTCCCCCGGTCACTTCGGTGCTTGGTGAAGAGATAGAGCGCCCCCTCCATCCAGAAGAGCGCCTCGGCGTCGAAGTTCCAACGCCCCCACTGGGGAAACGCTTCTTGGTCGGCATAGCGAAACGGGAGCGCAAGATCCGCATGGATCGTCCCGCCGCCGGCGAAGGGATTCGGCTCGGGGACGCGATAGACGACGAGATCGCGGCGAGCATTGCCGTTGTTGCCGAAGTCGGCCAGGTACAGATGGCCCGCATCATCCACCGCAATGTCCTCCCAGTCTCGATGCCGGGCACCCTCGACCGTAAACCTGGCGATGAGGTCTCCGCGGGGCGTGATCGCGAAGATCTGGGGCGCGTCGCCGGAATCGTTGTGAGTCCAGAAGACACCCGGATGGATCCGGCTCTTCACCAGACCCGAGGGCTCGCGAATCTCTTCCGAAGTGATGCGATGCACCGTCCAACGCCCGGGCGGCCCGCCGCCATAGCGCTGGAGATCCGGACCCGGGAGAGGGGGCGGGAAGGCGCAGCCCGCCAGGAGCGCTGCTCCCCCCGCGATCCCTCGAATCGAAAACCCGCCGATCCGTGACATGGCGGCAGCCAGGATACTATCCGGGGTAGGATTCGACGTACGATGGACACAGCGCCGGCGCCGGGTTCCACCCAATTCAACCACTTCGTTCGTCGCACGTTGAGGCTCGCCGCCGTGGTCGTCGGCCTGGTCATCGGAGCCGTGGCGGTCACCGCCTGGCTGGTCGGCGAGACGGCGGATGAACTTCCCGTCGAGTACGAAGGATTCGATTGAGCCGGAGCACCGGCGCGAACACGAAAGCGGAGGCACCGGTGAACCGAGCGCAGCCGGATCGACGGTGATGGAACGGCCCCTTGCCTGAGTGGTGGCCCATCCTCCTGCTCTTCGTCTTCGCGACCCACCTGCCCGTGTTCGCCTGGCGCTGGGCCCGCACCCGCGCGCCGCGTCACGCGGCGACGACGTTGACCTTTGCCCTGCTGACCGTCAGCTACGCCCTTCGCGTCCTGGCCCCGGATGCCTGGCTGGGCGACTGGCCTCTCTACACCTGGTTCCGCGTTCCCGCCTGGATCGCGGCGCTCCTGAGCGTCGGGCTGCTCCTGCACCACGTCGCAACCAGGCGGGAAACCGGAGGTTGACCCCCAAACCAACTCTGGTGAACCCCGGCGCGAGACGCCCCGAGGGACTTCCGATTCCCGTCTTCTCGGTCTTTCGCCAGGCCGGCTGCCACGCCATCCTTCGAGACGATGCGGCCCGCTCCAATGTCTTTCGGACCAACGATTTCTCGGACGACCCGGAGCTCGCCGACCTCGGCGAGCCGTCGCCGCCCAGTAGGTCGGGGCTCGACGGTGCGGAACCCGCGCGACTGCGGAGCCTGGTGAACAAAGCCTTCACCCCGGCGGGTCCGTCACGCGAGCCGGGGGATGATCTCCTTGCCGAAAACCTCGGCAGTTTCCACCGACTGCACGCCGATCATCTGCGCGTCGATCCCCCAGCTCTCCCGCCGCCGTTCGAGGCTCTCCGCGATCTGCGCGGGCGTGCCGACGAGCGTCATCGGGTGGTCGCGCACCTCCTCCACGCTCACGTCGAACATCTTTGCCATCCCCTCGAGGGTCGCCGCCGCCTGCGCCTCGGACTCGGTAAGCTGGACGACTCCGGAGAACCCCATTACCTCGATCGAGGAGGGGTCTCCCCCCGCGGCCTCGGCCGCGCGGCGCAGGAAGCCGATGCGCTCGGTAATCCGCTCCGCCGAGAACGCGACCACCTCCTCGCGGGATACGCGACCGTGGGGCGCGGGCGGGATCAGCGACACGATGTCGGCGTAGCGTCCGGCGAGTCGCAGCAGCCGGTCTCCGCCGCCGCCGATGTGGAGCGGCGGCCGCGGCTTCTGCACGGACCCCGGCTCGAGAACGAAGTCGTGCACGTCGTAGTGCTCCCCCTTGAACGTCACGGTCTCGCCCTCGAGCGCGGGCAGCACGATCTGGAGCGCCTCGGCGAGCATGGCGATGCGCACGCCCGGCCGGGGGAACGGGATCCCCGTGCGGCGGAACTCCTCCTCCATCCACCCCGCGCCGAGCCCGAGCTCGAGCCGACCGTTGCTGATCTGGTCGACGGTTGCCGCGATCTGTGCGGTCAGGCAGGGGTGGCGGAAGATGTTGCACATGACGGCGCCGCCGACACGCACGCGCTGAGTGCGCGCCGCGAGGGCCGCGAGCGTCGTCCATGACTCAGCGATCCCGCCCGGCGTCGGCCGGTCCTGCGGTACGTGGAAGTGGTCCGGAACCAGCACGGCCGAGAAGCCGGCCCGCTCGGCGGCGAGGGCCCGCTCGAGCACGTCCTCGAAGCTCGAGCGCATCACGAGCTGTGCGATGAAACGCATGCTTTCGCTCCTTCTCGATTGCCCCATTCTCCGCCTTTCGGGGTGGTTCGGCGACTAGAATGACCACCCGTCTCGGCAAGCGGATAGCCCCCAGGGGATCCGCCCAACTTTCGCGGCGAATGCGCGCCGGCGCCACCATCGGCCGGAGTCGCCGTCACCGGCGCGATCCGCTCGGCCGCCGACCCCGCCCAGGCCGCCAAGGACCTACGCCGGGCCCTCATGTACTGAAGAACTCCGGATCGGCTCCGCACCGGGAGCGGGCCTGAGAGTGTGGAGAAACGCGGCGTGGGGCGCGAGAGCGGTCGCGGCCGACTCGAGGTGGGATTCGTCGAGAAGGTGGAGGGTGCAACCACCGAAACCGGCACCCGTGAGACGCGATCCGTAGACACCGCGGGTTGCGTCCCCGATTTCGCACAGGCGGTCGAGTTCCGGCGTACTCACTTCGAAGTCATCGCGCAGGCTCTGCATTCCAGATTTCAAGGTTCTACCCACCTCGGCGAGATCGCCCGCGCGCAGCGCGGCGCAGGCGCGATCGACCCGCTCGTTCTCACGGACCACGTGCCGCACTCGACGAAACGATTTCGCCGACAGCGCGCGCTCCAACGCCGGCAAATCCCCGGCCGTCAGATCCCGCAACGCAGACGCGTCGGGCGGCGCAATGCCGGCACGTCGCGCCTCGATCAGCGCGGCGGTGCATTCGTCGACCCGCTTGCGATAGCCCGCCTCGACCAGGCTTCGCTCGACACCCGACCCGGCGATGAGAATGCACAGATTCTCAGGCATCGGGACCGCTTCCACCTCCAGGGTTCGGCAGTCGATTCGCAGCGCCCGACCGGGCTCGCCCAATGCGCTCGCGAACGGATCCATCACGCCACACCCGACGCCCATGAACTCGCTCTCGGCCCGGTGCGCCAGACGAGCCAACTCGCGGCCTGCCAATCTCGAGCCGACCGCCTGGTCGACCAACATCGCGACCGACACCAGGAGCGCCGCAGAACTCGCCAGGCCCGATCCGACTGGGACGCCACTCGAGACAGCGACGTCCAATCCGACGACTGGGTGCCCGGTGGCGCGGAACGCACGAACGACGGCCCACAAGTAGTCGATCCACCCGCCCTTGTAGATCGCGGAGAGGATCCCGAGCAGAAGCCCGCCGAGGGTCGCGATCACCATGGCGGCCAGGGTGAGCTCGATGGTGGGAGGGAGCCGGCGTCCGATCTCCGCGGCCACGGTCTCGCCGGTGCGCTTGTAGGATTCGCCGAGGTCACCCCGCAGAAGCCGCCCGACGTAGATGCCGTACTGGACGATGATCGGCTTGTCGAAGCCTCGGTCCTTGCGGATGCGCTCCAGCACCTCTTCGGGCGCCTTGTCGCCGGCGATGGCGCGGGCCGGATCGCCCGGCACCATGCGGATGAGAAAGAAGACGACGAACGATACCGCGAGAAGGAGCAGGGGAAGGAGCA
>JACZXC010000360.1 GCA_022571825.1 Myxococcales bacterium
CGGCTCGGGCAGCATCCAGGGAAAGATTACCCCGCTGGCGCTGTACTCGTCGAAGCCTTGGTCGAAGTGGTAGGACGTGTTGATGTTGGGGTTGGCCGTAGCTCCGAGCGTGCGATAGCCGCCGGCCCAGAGCACTTCGGCGAGCGTGACGAAGCGCTGGCCCAGGGCGTCGTGGTACTCGTGTAAGATGCCGAGACTGCGCGGGGGTAGGCTCGTGAGCAGCGATGCGATGGAGGTGCGCGTCCAGCTACTCGGCGCGAGCACGTAGCTGAAGAGAACGCCACGCTCTGCCAGGGCATCGAAGGCTGGAGACGTAGCCTCCGGAAAGCCATAGGCGCCCAGCTTGTCGGCGCGCAGCGTATCGATCACGACGAGCACGACGTTGGGCCGCCCGGCGTCGAATTCACAGCCAAGCAGAATGCAGCTCGCGCAGAAGGCGGCCAGGAGTCCGCGCGCCCGCATCGCTCGTGACATCATCGCGCTGAAAGTATGGTCGCGCCCGCGCGCCGCTGTATCGAGCGGCGCGATCATTTCGATTACCTTTCCTGGAGCCATCAACTGAGGGAGTAAGCTGCGAACATTCGCAAGTGTGTAGTTTCTCGTCGTGTTGATCGTCTGTGCGCAGGCATCGATCGCGTCGTCAGAGACAGCGGGCGATGACCGTGCCGCCGGTGAACTCCTTGCCTCGGTGCTGGAGGTCCAATCCGCCGAGCACAAGGCGCGCGCGCTCTTCCGGCATCCGCGCGAGTAGGTGATTCTAGCTGGGTTCTCGGAATCATGACCGATCATCCGGGCATCTGACAAGTACCCCCCGCTCTTGAAGATAGAAGCTCCGAAGTTCACCGGGATGGCGATGGTCTCCCCCTTCCCGTCGACTTCAGTCGAGCGCCGCAGCGCAGCAGGAGCCGGAGATCCGGAGCGCGACGAGTCCGAGGGCGCTCGGCTATTCGGCATAGCCGAGGGCCCGCAGACGCTCGTAGTCTCCGCGCTCGATCGTAACGGGAGGCCGGACATCTTCGTTCCGGAGCTGCTCGATGATCTCGTCGAGGCGCGTCTGATGCTCGGCGAGCACATCGGGATGGAGCGACGCGCGATCGAGGTGCTCGCCGAGTTCGAGGTCGAACAGATGCACCGCCGTGCCGTCTCGCCGCCACGCGCTCTTCCACCGCCCGCGCCGATACGTGCGCCAACCAGCCTCGCTGGTGAACGCCTCGTCGCTGGCCAGGGTCGGGGTGCCCGCCGCGTCGGTGTCGGGCACTACCCCAACGAGCTGCAAGATCAGCCCCGCCAGCTGATCCGAGCGGATCAGGCGATCGTCGGGTACATCCACCGCAGGTGCGAGGATCAGCGGTACGCGAAGCACGGGCTCGAACGACGGGTTTCCGGAGTGACCGGTCTGAGGGCTCAACACGTCGTCGCCCGCGAGCATCTCACCGTGATCGGCGGTCAGCACGATCAACGTGCCTTCGACGAGGCCCTCGGCCTCGAGCACCGCCAGCAGCTCGCCCACCGCCGCGTCGCTCGCCTCGACCCCCGCCGCATAGCTCGACCGCCGCGCGAGCCGCCAGTCGTGCGCGTCCATGTAGTGGACGTACAGGAAGAAGCGATCCGACGATCGCCCAGCGAGGACCTGTTTCACGCTTCGCAGCACCAGTTCGCCGCGGCGGGAGCGTGCCAATGCCCGCTGCTTCGCCGGGCGCCCCGTGAGCAACACCCGCCCGACTTCCACCCAGGTGTCGAAGCCACGATCGAAACCTCCGGGCGCGTGGAGCAGGGGGTTGGAGGTGACACCCAGCGTTTCGAAGCCCGCTCGCTGCAGCTGCTCTGCGAGCGTGACCACCGACTGCGGGATACAGGGATCATCACGACTCGAGAACCGAAACAGCCCGCACCAGGTCTTGCTGTTGAAGGCGAATGGAAAAAGCGCGCCGTTTCCAAACTCGAGGGCAGGCACGCGCCCCGTGAACAGGGCCGCCATCGACATCGTCGTCTGATGGAAGCTGGAGATCGCGCTCGAGAACACCGTGCCGCGGCGCGCCAGCGAATCCATGCTCGGGGTCTGCGCTCTGCCGCCGTAGTGCCCCACGTGATCGCGGCGGAGCGTGTCGACGACGATCAACACCACGCGATCGAACGAAGCGGGCTCGTCTCGGCAGGACGGACAGGCAACCAGGGCCAGCACGAGAAGCGAAAACAGTGCCGCGTGAGTGTAGAGAGATTGCATCTTGGCTCGAACGGGGGCGGTGTGCCGCTTCTCGTGGACTTTCGGCGCATCCTTCCAAGCCGACGAGTCGATCTCGACTCCGGTCAGCCTATCACGACCTCGGTTGCCGCTTGGGGGTGAATCCTGTGGATACAGCTCGACGCCGGGTGGCGCCGTTCCGCATCGCAACTTTCTACGGCCCCACACGCAAATGCACGTTATTCCTCGGGATCTTCGCCTTCTCGAAAAGATCAGAGCCGTGCTTCGAAGCCGTTCGTCGGCTCCCCCGCTGCGGGTCCGAATTCGGCGGGCGGCCCCCCGATCGACGCGGGCGAGCCGGGAGTGGAGCCTGCAGAAACCTTGAACTTGGCTTCACGGCTGTCGCACACTGTCCGCATGGCCGAGACGTTCAGAATCGGAGAGCTGGCGAAGGCCGCCGGGGTCGCGAGTTCCACGGTGCGCTATTACGAGAGGCAAGGACTGCTGCGTCCGAGTTCGCGCTCCGCTTCGAACTACCGGCTCTATTCAGAGTCTGACCTCGAGCGCCTCCGCTTCATCCGCGCCGCGCAGGCAACGGGCTTTACGCTCGAAGACGTGACCCAACTGCTTCGGCCTGCAGCCTGTGGCAAGGTCCAGGCGCTGCTTGAAGATCGTCTCGCCCGGGTGGGAGAGCGGATGAAGGAGCTGCGCCACCTGCAGAAGGTGCTGCGCGCCTCTCTTGCCGAGTGCCGAGAGCATCAGGAAAGCGGCCGCTGCAGGGTGGTCGACGAGCTGACCGTACGGGCCAAGGCACCGCGTTAGCAGCGCTTTCTCGCTCCCCCTTGACCTTGCACCCAGGTTCAAGGTGTATCCTCTCGCCTGACCAGAACGCGTGCCGGGCAAGGCTCTTGCCGGGCCAGGCTCTTGCCGGGCAAGAGAAAGAGGAGGCGCGAGGCTGATGATTGAAGTGCTCTACTTCGAGGGCTGCCCCAATCTCGAGCCGACGCTCGAACTCGCGCGCAGCGTGGCGGAAGAGCTCGGAGTGGACGCCGCAGTGCGCAAAGTCGAGGTGCGAGACCACGAAGAGGCCCAGCGTCTGCGTTTTCTGGGTTCGCCTTCGGTGCGCGTGGGCGGCGTCGACATCGAGCCCGGTGCCGATGCGAGGACAGAGTACGCACTGAGCTGCAGGGTGTATGAAATTTCCGGCGTCCCGCCGAAGGAGCTCCTGGTGGCCGCACTCAAGAGCAGGACATGAGCTGATGGAAGACGAGAAGCACAGCGGTGGGTGGGCCGCTGGCGGGGCCATCGTCGCGGCGTCGCTGGCATCGGCGTGCTGCATTCTTCCAGTCGTCTTCGGCGCCCTGGGCATTTCCGCGCTTGGCGTTGCAGCCGCCTTCGAGCCGCTCCGACCGTATTTCGTTGCGGCAGCAGCGATCATGCTCGCTGTGGGGTTCTATTACGCCTACTTT
>JACZXC010000361.1 GCA_022571825.1 Myxococcales bacterium
GAACGACCGCGGCAGCCTCCGCATCCAGCAGCTCGAGCAGCTGCACGGGATCGCCGTTGGCCGGGCGGATCTCATCGGCCAGGGCCGAGAGTGCCGAGGCGGCTCGCTCGAGCGCCTCGGGAAGGCCGACGCCGGCGCGGCTCACGGCGATGACTCTGAACGAACCCACTCCAAATATTCCTCGCTGCCCCCGACCGCCGGCAGGGCGAGGACTTCGGGGAGATCATAGGGATGGAGTTCTCGCACTCTCGCTGCCAGCGCCGTCATGCGATCGGAGCGGGTCTTGACGAGAAGGAGAATCTCGGCGTCGTCTCGAACGCTTCCCTTCCAGCGGTACAGCGATCGCACGCCGGGTACGACGTTGACGCAGGCGGCCAACCGCTCCTCGACCAGAGTGCGCCCGATCCCGGCAGCGGTGTCGCCGTCGGGCGCCATAATCAGGACCACGCACACCTGAGTTTCGGATCGACTCAACTCCCACCCCCCACGAGCCGATCGTGCTCCGCGATCGCGAATCGGTCGGTCATGCCCGCGACATAGTCCGCAATCGCCCGCGCCTCGCCATCGCCGGAGAAACGGGCCCGCACCTGCGCTGGAAGCCGCCGCGGATCTTCGCGGTAGCAGACAAAGAGCCGACTCAGGACCCGCGATCCCTTCCCACTCATCTCCAGAACGCGGGGATGCTGGTAGAGATTTCGGTCGAGAAAGCTCTTGAGCTCCCGCTTCTGCTTTTCGATCTCGGGGGAATAGGCAACCAGGGCGTCGGGCGTGGCGCGCACCTGCTCCACGCTCTCGACCCCCGCCGCCGCGAGGCGCGACGCCGAGACTTCGACCAGATCCGTCACGAGCCGGTTGATCAGAGCGATGATCGTCTGTGCCCGGCGAACCCGCTCGGGAGCGTCGCCGAGGGTCGCCGTGACCTGGTGGCGGGTCTCACCCCAGAGCACCACATCATCCAACATGTTCAGATCGAGCAACTCTGCCCGCAGTCCGTCGTCGAGGTCGTGGTTGGTATAAGCGATTTCATCGGCGGCGTCGGCGACCTGCGCTTCGAGGCTCGGCTGGGCCGTCGCCGCGGGCACCGGCACCGGGTGCTCCCAGTGACAGCCATGCTTGAGGATGCCCTCGCGAGTTTCCGAAGTGAGATTCAAGCCGCGAAACCCGGGGTATTGCTCCTCGAGCAGATCGACGGTGCGCAGGCTCTGGCGATTGTGGTCGAAGCCGCCCTCGCCTTGCATCAGCTCGGCCAGCGCGCGCTCACCGGCGTGGCCAAAGGGCGTATGCCCGAGGTCGTGGGCCAGGACGACGGCCTCGGCAAGCTCTTCGTTCAGTCGGAGCACCCGCGCGATCGTCCGAGCGATCTGTCCGCCTTCCAACGTATGGGTCAGACGATTCCGGTAGTGGTCTCCCTCGTGGTAGACGAAGACCTGGGTCTTGTACTCGAGGCGACGAAACGCTCGAGAATGGACGATGCGGTCGCGGTCGCGCGCAAAGGCCGTCCGATACGGGTGCTCGGGTTCAGCGACGGTCCGCCCCCGGGACTCCCCGCTCTTCATGGCGTAGCGCGCAAGCCGCTCAAACTCTTCCGCCTCGAAGGCCTCGCGGGTGCGAATCAGGCTCATCGCGAGGCCGGCGCCCGGTCCGCTTCGCGGAGAACCTGTTCTAGGTTCGCTCGCGAGGTCGCGTCGAACTCCACCGGCGGCCCGGCGGAGACTTGGGGCAGCTCCTCGGGCAAGACCCAATACAGGGCTCCCGCAATCATCGACAGTCCCAAGGCTAGAATGAGCCAGCGCGTCACACGGCTCCACCGCTCGGAATTGGCGGCCTTTTTGCCGCGCTTTCGGCAGACCGATTCGCGTGGCTGAGAGGGAGAGGCATCCCGCTGCGGGGCTCCCCGGTGGAGGGCACAGCCAGAGTAGGAGCGCGCCGAAGAGGTGTCAAACGCCGTACACTGGGCACATGTCGCAAACTTCCCTGCCGCGCCGACTCCTACTCGGCCCCGGCCCGTCGAACGTGCATCCGCGCGTGCGCGCCGCAATGGCCCAGCCGATGCTGGGACACATGGACCCGCGGTTCCTGGAAATCCTGGACGAGGTTCAGGCGAGCCTGCGCCGGCTCTTCGGCACCCAGAACCCGATGACGCTCCCACTCTCGGGTACCGGCAGCGCGGGCATGGAGGCCTGTTTCGTCAACCTGCTCGAGGCCGGCGACCGCATCGTGATCGGGGTCGCGGGGGTCTTCGGCGAGCGGATGTGCGAGGTGGCGACGCGGATCGGGGCCCAGGTGACCCGAGTCGAGACCCCGCCCGGCACGATCCTCTCGGACGCGGCGATGGCCGAGGCGATCGAACGCGTGAGCCCGCGGGTGGTGGCCTTCGTGCATGCCGAGACTTCGACCGGCGTCTGCCAGCCCGTCGAGGCCATCGCGCGCACAGCCCGTGACGCGGGCGCGTTCGTGGTGCTCGACTGTGTGACGTCGCTGGGCGGGCTCCCCCTCGCGGTGGACCGCTGGGGGATCGACGCGACCTACAGCGCGACCCAGAAGTGTCTCTCGTGTCCACCGGGCCTGTCCCCCGCCACGTTCTCTCCACGCGCGGTCGAGCGTGTGGGCGAGCGCACGACTCCCGTGCAGAGCTGGTATCTCGACCTCGATCTGCTGGGCGGCTACGTCGGGAACGAGCGCCGATACCACCACACGGCGCCCGTCTCGGCCATCTTCGGCCTGGCCGAAACACTGCGCATGGTCGAGGAAGAGGGAATGGAGATCCGCACCAAGCGCCATGCCGAATGCGGCCATGCGTTGGTCGAGGGATTGCTTCCCCTCGGCTTCACGCCACTGGTCGAAGCCGCGCATCGGCTGCCGATGTTAGTAGCCGTGAGCCTGCCCGACTCCATTCGACGGTCGGGAGAAGCCGCGCTGCGGCGCCGACTGCTGGACTCCTACGGCATCGAGGTCGGGGGCGGGCTCGGATCGCTGGCGGGAAGCATCTGGCGCATCGGCCTGATGGGAGAAAACGCCCGCTTGACGTCGGTGGAATCGCTGCTCCATGTCCTGCGTCGGGAGCTGACATGACGAGCCGACCCGCTGCCGCGCTGACGGCGCTCCTCCTCCTGCTGGCTCCCGTCGCGACCGCCAAGGACGATCCGATCCGGGACGCGTCGCACCCGCGCCCGACGGCCCGCGAACGCCTTTCTCAGATCGCGCGACGCGTGCAGGCAGCGGCCGTCTACCCGCCCATAGCCCAAACGCGAGGGGTGGCGGGCGAAACGATCGTGGTTTTCGAAATCGCCAGGAACGGTGCGCCCGAGAAGGTGCGCACCCGGCAGTCGTCGGGGAGCCTGTCTCTCGATCGGGCGGCAGAGCGCGCAGTGGCCCGGGCCGCGCCACTGCCCTGGGTCTACGGTGAAGTCACCGTCCCCGTGCGGTTCGTCCTGCGAGACCCGGATTGAACCGCCGACTCCGCCCCCGCCGCAAGGAGGCCGACTCGAGCGTCGGATTCCGCGCAGCGGTCTCAGCGACAGCGTTCAGCGGACGTGGAAGTCGGCCTCTGGGCCGACTTCGCTCTCCCCTCTTCCGAAGGCGAGCGAAGCGCCGGAGCGCGAGCGATCAGCGAACGCGAGGCCCGGCTGGGCCAGT
>JACZXC010000362.1 GCA_022571825.1 Myxococcales bacterium
GGGAGGGCCGAGCGCGTGGACGAGGGAGTCGCACTCGCCCGCAAAGCACTCGCGCGCGACCCCGATGCGGCTGCACTGCATGCGGCGCATGCCGCGCTGCTTTTCGCGGCGGGGGCTGCCGAGCCGGGAGCGCTCGCGACCGATCGCGCGCTGGCGCTCGAGCCCGGAGAACCCCGACCGCTGCGCGTGCGCTGCGCGTTCCACACCTCGACCGGCCAATGGCCCGCGGCGCGCAACGACTGCACGCGCTACCTCGCGGCCCGCCCCGACGACGCCGGTGCGCACTTCATGCTCGGGGTGATCGAACAGTCGCATGGCGACCCGCGCGCGGCAGCTGCGGCGTATCGTCGCGCCGCCGCGCTGGACGAGCGTGACGCCCGCCCCCTCAACAACCTCGCGGGGTTGCTCGCGTCCGAGGGTGATCTCGATGGGGCGCTCGCAGCGGCACAAGAGGCGTACCGTCTCGACGAGACGAATCCCTATGTGATGGATACGCTCGGCGAGCTCTACCTGCGCAAAGGGCTAGCGGACCGCGCCATCTCACTGTTGAAAGAAGCACAGGCCGCGGCGCCCGATCTGCCCGATGCGACGTTGCACCTCGCGCTCGCATACCGCGACACCGGACGCACCGGCGAGGCCCGCGCGCTCCTTACGAGCCTGCAACACAGCGCGGCAGACCACGAGGCCGTTCAGCGGCAGGTTGAGGAGGCTCTCGATTCGCTTCCTTAACCCCGTGTGGCGCGGACGATCCCGAGCGGCGGGTGCGAGCACACTCGCGTTCTCGATGTTGGCCTGCGGCGGACCGGCGCCCCCGGCCGAGATTCCGGCGCGCCTCGCGTCACTCGGGTCGCCGAATCTCGTCCTCATCGTCGTCGACACGCTGCGCGCCGACTTCACCACACCCTACGGCTTCGAACGCGACACCTCCCCCGAGCTGGCTGCGTGGGCAGCGCGCGGCGTCCTGTTCGAACGCGCCCGGTCCCAGTCCTCGTGGACCAAGATCTCGATGGCGTCGCTCATGACCTCGCTCTGGCCGCGCAGCCACGGCATCCGCGAGGCCCAGGACGGCCTCGCCGAGAGCGCCGTCACGCTGGCCGAGGCGCTTCGCGAGGCCGGCTACGCCACCTACGGCGTGCAGACCAACGGCTGGCTCCACCAGAGCTTCGGCTTCCACCAGGGCTTCGACCGCTACATGTTCCCGAAGGGCGGGGGCCACCCGCGCCTGGGCCGGCCCTCGCTCTGGCCCCATGCGGACCGCGTGGTTGAGGAGACCGTGCGCCTGATCGATGCGCACGACCGTGCGCAGCCCTTCTTTTTGTATCTCCACTTCATGGACGTGCACGAGTACGCGGCTCCGCCCAGCTTCAAGAAGTTTGGCACCGACAACCGAGGTGCCTACCTCGCCGCCATCCGCTGGGTGGACGATGCCGTGCGGCGGGTGCGCGAGAAGCTCGCCGCCGCGGGCGTCCTCGACCGCACCGTGATGATCTTCGGTGCCGACCACGGCGAGACCTTCGGCGAGCACGGCGTACACGGCCACGCGCGCAACGTGCTCACCCCCGTCGTGTGGGTGCCGCTCGTGGTGCGCTTCCCCTTCCCCGTGGAGCCGGTGCGTGTGGCGACGCAGGTTCGCAATCTGGACCTCGCGCCGACGCTGCTCGACCTGGCCGGGATCGCGATTCCGCCCAGCTTCGAGGGGGCGCTCGCTGGTGCCGCTGCTGACCGGTGCCGTTGCCGAGCCCGACCGGCCTTCGTATGCGGCGCTCGGCGTGCCGCTCTTTCCCGACGCCTCGGTGCAGAGCACTGTCTCCGACGGAAGCTGGACCTACGCGCGCAACGCGACCGCCCCCGAGGACGATCTCGAAGCCTACGAGGGCAAGGCGGTGGCGCCGGGAGCCGAGTTCCTCTTCGACCGGCGCGTGGACCCCGGCGAGAACGTGAACCTCGTCGCGCGCGAGGTCGCCGACGCGAGGCGCATGGCGGCGCTGCTCGGCGCGCACCTCAGCGAGGAGGGCGACGGGGTCGTCGAGAAGGGCGTGCGCATTGATCCGTCCATCGCCGATCGCCTGCGCGCCATGGGCTACCTGCGGTAGAAAGCAGGGAGCCACGCGGACGCGCCCACCGGGGGAGCTGGGGTCTTCCGCGGAACAGCGTTACCCAAAAGTGGAAGCAGTCCGATATGCTACGGAGAGATCGCGCGCCCAGATTCCGGATCGATCGAGTTCTCCGATCCGACAGGAGCCCCGGATGGATCTATCGAAGTTCTCCGTGCATGCCGTGGTTCCCAGCGAATTTCGAGATCTCTATGAACTCGAGGGAGACAAGCTCGAAGCGCTGTACAGCAAGTCGAAGCGCCACCAGTGGAACGCCGAAACCGACGTCGAGTGGAAGGAGTTCGATCCCACGGCCGACATTCGCGATCGAAGCACCGACTTCATGTTCCGCCTGAACTGCGTGCACGAACTTTCAGAGGAACAGCAAACGGCGTTGTGGCGTGGCATGAACATCTTCCTGATCTCCCAGATATTGCACGGCGAGCAGGCCGCGTTGATGACCTGCGGGCAATTGGTCAACTGCGTCCCGGACCTCGACGGAAAGTTCGCGGCTGCGGTCCAGGTGATGGACGAAGCACGCCACGTCGAGGTCTTTGCACGCTATCTCGATTGCCAGAAGGCGCGGTTCCCGATCGATCCCGATCTCAAGTGGATCGTAGAATCCCTGCTCGCGGAGCCCGAGTGGGAAGCGAAGTGTGTCGGCATGCAGATCATCCTCGAGAGCATCGCGCTCTCGTTCTTTCGGCTGGGTGAGAAGAGCGCAGTCGAGCCGGTCTTCAAGCAGTTCATCGGCCGCGTCCACGAGGATGAAGCCCGGCACGTCGCCTACGGGGTCCTCACCCTGGAGGATCGCATCCCCGAATTGCCGGCCGAGACCCGAACACGGCTAGAGAATTGGGCGTATGACGCGGTGGCGCGGCTGGCGGGCCGTGCGGGCCGACCCGCCTTCCAGACCCAGTTCGATGCGTTGTCGACGATCGGGATCGATCTGGAGAGCTTCGTGCCCAAGCTGATCGCCGAGACCCGCGACGCTTCCCACATCGATGCCGAGGGACTCGAAGATCCGATGGCGCAGACGGTGATCCCGAACTTGATTCGGGTCGGTCTGGTCCCGGCGCGATTGGTCCCCGGCTACCTCGCCCAGGGGTTTCGCGTCGACCTCGCAGCGCGCCGCGTCGACGACATCCACTCGTGGCATGCAGAGACCCGCGAAATGCGCGCGGAGTTCGCCCGGGAGGGCGTGGACTTTTCGAAGGCGCAAGAGGTTTCTCGCTTCGCGACCTCGTGACTCCGGATTCCAAAGGCCATCCACTGAGCTGTCGAACGGCGCGAAGGCGTAGGTGGGGCGTCAAAGAAGCCGCGAAGGAGGCGCTCCCGTGAGCCGAACCAAGACCATCCTGCTGTGGGTGATGGCGGCGTTCTACGTCTTCGGTGGCTTCAATCACCTCATGAACCCGGGCATGTATCTCGCCCTGATGCCTCCGGACCTGCCGAATCCAGAGTGGCTGAACGTCCTCGCGGGCCTGGCCGAGATCATCCTCTGCGTCTACGTCCTGGATCCCCGCGTAAGGG
>JACZXC010000030.1 GCA_022571825.1 Myxococcales bacterium
CCTCCCGGACCGCCGGGCGGCTCGGTCGCGAAAGAAGCGCCCCAACGCGAACAACGGATCGCGATCCGTTCGGATCCACAGGGTGTCGACACCGGAGCGGCGCAGATCTCCCTCGATCCGGCTCCGCCATACCGAGCTGGCGGCGCGGTATCGCTCGCGCACCCGACGCGAGCCGGAATCCAGGAGGAGTACCCGGCCGGGTCGCTCGGGGTCCACGACCCGAATCGGTCCGACGTCCGGGAGGGCCTCCTCACGCGGGTCGACCACCACCGCCGCCACCACATCATGGCGGCGGTCCAGTACGCCGAGTTCGGTCCCCACCGCTGAGTCTCTGGACGCCGGGAACAGCTCCGGGTCGCGAAAGTCCGAGATCACGACCACCACCGCGCGTCGCCGCGTCGCCGCAGAGACGGCTCGGAGCCCGGCTCCGAGCCGTGTGGTGCCCTGGGTCGCGCTGTCGCTCTCGAGGGCGGCGCGGATCACACGCAGGCTGTGGGCACCGCCGCGCCCGACCGGCACCTGCCGGCGCACGGCCTGATCGAAGACGATCAGCCCGACGCGGTCGCCGGCCCGCCCAGCGGCCGCGGCCATCAGCGCGATTGCGTGAGCGCCGGTGGCAGCCTTCGTGGGTCCAGCGCTGCCGAATCCCATGGAGGCGGACACGTCGAGCAGGAACAGCAGGGTCTGGTTGCGCTCCTCTCGAAACTGCTTGACGAAAGGTTCGGCGCTGCGTGCGGTGGCGTTCCAGTCGATGCTTCGGATGTCATCACCCGGGACGTAGGGACGCGACTCCTCGAACTCGAGTCCGCCGCCTCGAAACGCGCTGGTGTAGTTCCCCGCGAACAGCCCCGCCGCCGCGCGGCGACTCCGCACCAGCAAGAGCCGGGTGGCGCGGGAGAGATCCGCAGACGTGACATCGGTCTCCCACACAGGGGCCTCCGACCGGGCGTCGAGTCTCAGGGCGTTGTGACCGCGGCCAGCACGGCCTCGACCACGGTGTCCGGCCCGATTCCGTCGGCTTCGGCTTCGTAGGTCACGATCACGCGGTGGCGCAGCACGTCCCGGGCCACGCGTTTCACATCGTGAGGGGTTGCGAAGTGTCGCCCGTCGAGGAGCGCGCGAGCGCGTGCCGCCCGTACCAGATAGATCGACGCCCGCGGCGAAGCACCCAGAGCGACGCAGGACCGGGTCGAGGCCGAGCCCGGCGCTTGGATCTGCGCTCCGGCGGAAGCCGGGTCGCGAGTGGCCCGGGCCAGACGCACCGCGTAGTCCCTCAGGGGCTCCGCCACATGCACCTCCGCTGCACGGCGTCTCAGCGCTCGCAGGGTTTCGGCGTTCACGATGCTACGGACCGGCGGCGGAGGCTGGGCGTCGCGGTTCACGATCTCGCGTTCCTCTTCCTCGGAGGGGTAGGGCACCACCAACTTGAGCAGGAAGCGATCGATCTGGGCCTCGGGAAGCGGATAGGTTCCCTCGAGCTCTACGGGGTTTTGGGTGGCCATGACGAAGAATGGATCGGGAAGGGGCAGGGTTTCATCGCCGATGGTGACCTGACGCTCTTCCATGGCCTCGAGCAGCGCCGACTGCACCTTGGCCGGCGCGCGGTTGATCTCGTCGGCCAGCAGAATGGGTGTGAAGATCGGGCCACGCCGGATCACGAAGCGGCGCTGATCCGGCACGTAGACGGGCGTTCCGATCAGGTCACCGGGCAGGAGATCGGGAGTGAACTGGATGCGCCCGAAGCCGACCCCCAGCACCTGGGCCAGGGTGCGAACGGCGGTGGTTTTCGCCAGGCCTGGCACCCCTTCGACCAGCACGTGACCGCCGGAGAGCAGGGCCACGAACAGGCCCTCGATCAGACCGCGTTGACCGACTACGACGCGGCCCATCTCTTCGGCGAGCCGCCGTAGAGTCTCTTCCGCCTTTTCGACAGGATCGGCTTCCATGCGCCCAGTGTCTCAGCGAGCACCCCGGCTGGCAAATGGCGGCGCCGGCGGCACTAATCCTGATCCGAGATTGGAAAGCGGCCCCGCTAGCGGAGCCGCCGAATCAGACGGGTCGTATGCATGCCCGGAACCTGGCGCAATCGCACGACTCGGCCGCCCCAGCCTTCTACTTCTTCGCGTCCGACGATCCGGTCCAGGCGCCAGTCGCCTCCCTTGGCGAGGACATCCGGTCGTAGGGCCCGGATCAGTCCGAGGGGCGTGGCTTCTCGGAACTGCACCACCCAGTCCACGCACTCGAGGGCCGCCAGGATTTCTGTGCGCTGACGTGCCGGAACGATCGGTCGCCCCGGGCCCTTCAGCCGCCGCACACTCGCGTCGGTGTTCACCGCGACGACCAGGCGGTCGCCCAGGCGTCGCGCGGCCTGGAGCGAACGGACGTGTCCCGTATGCAGCCAGTCGAAGCATCCGTTGGTGAAGACGACGCGTTCGCCCCGTCTGCGGGCGGCCCGAACCGCTCGAACCACAGACGCGCGTGTCAGGAGCTTGGATCGAGCGTCCCGGGGCGCGTCCCTCACAAATTGCTCGGCGGGGTCTCGGCACGATCGTCCGAGAAGCCCGGTGGGGCGGCAGGTGGCGGAGGCGGTTTTGCCTGGCCCTCGACCCGTGCGATCGCGGCCTGGATGCGCTTCACCATTCGGAGGGGTAGTTCAGCCAGCAGGAGACCGCCCCCGATCACCAGCCCAGGCGGGCTCGTGGCCAGCGACCGCAGCGGCACCAGCTTGGCCTCGGGCTCCGCCCAGGGTCCCGCGATCTCGAAGTATGCCGCCATCAGACTGTTGTCCGTGCCCAGGAGCAACAGCCCGAGAATGGGGATCTTCTCGAGTACCCGACCGAGCTTCCGGAAAAGGATCAGGGCCACCTGGGCACGCAGCTCGTGGGACGGTCCTGCGAGATCGACTTCGCCTTCCACGAGCACCCGCATATCCGGAGCATCCAATACGAAGTCCCGGGTTCTCAAGTGACCCTCCGAAAACTCGAGAACGGTCTCTATCCGGTCGTAGTCGACCCGGTCCCGCCTCGCCGCGGGATTGAACCGTTCGCTCTCCCGAACGATCGCGAGCATGGGCGGGGCCGACTGCCGAAATTCACCCTGGGTGGCGCGAAGCGTGAATTGACCCTCCAGCGCGGCGAGTAGAGACTGCTCGGGCCGGAGCGATGCCCGATAGGTCCCGGAGAGATCGACGCGCCCGGTGGCCAGCCCCTCGGGCATTCCCAGCTGCCGGCCGAGCGTCGCCACGTCGCCCTCGGTCAACTCGAGGCTCCCGCGACACGGGACCAGGTCGGGATTCCGGAGATCGAACCGAACCGAGCCGTCCAGGCGCCCGGTCGGAAACAGGTCGACTCGCAGGGCTACGATCTCGACGCCGCCGTCGAACCCGCGGAAGCGGCCCTCCGCGGCGGTCTGGAACCAGGTGGGTCCCTGGATCGCGCCGATCGAAAAGCGCCCCCGGGCCCAGACGTGTTCGCCGTCGATCGCCGTGGGGATCTCCGGATCGATCGGGGGGGGTGCGGGCTCGGCCTCGGTGGAGAGGCGCGGACTGGCGGTGAGCCGCACCGAGAACGCCGGCTCGGGTTCGAAGACCCAATCGGCGTCTCCCCGAATCGGAATGCCCCCCCAGGTTCCTTCCTCGGCCACGATGTGGACGCCGTGGTCTCGAAGCTCGACGAGGGCGCGAAGGTCCGCGATCGGCCACAGCAGCGCCGGGTGCTCGAGCAGGTCGAGTTCCAACTGCGCCCGGACCGGCTGCTCGCGCGGGCCCCCATTGCCCCCTTGGGCCCCGGACCCGTAGCTCGACCGGAAGACCTTCCACAGGGGGCCGAAGCCCGGCAGCGGAACTGCCTCGTGCTGGACCCGATCGAGGGGAGCACGGGCCGCGAACAGGTTCGAGACGCCCGCGAGGGTCAGGTCGAGCTTTGGAAGCGGCTTGCCATCGAGTTCGCCGCGGACGTCGCGTAGGTGGACGCGATCCTCACTCCAGGCGAAGCCCCCGCTGAGCCCTTCGAGCCAGGTCGACTCTCCGATCCGAACTCGCATCCCGGAGAACTCGACCTCCCCGGCGAATCCGCGGGGAAAAGTTGCCGGGGGTCCGGAGAACCAATCCAGTTCCACGGGGCGCTCGATCACTCCCGTGGCTTCGAGGTGGAGTTCGACGCCGTCGATCCGTGCGGATTCCAGACGGACCCGCTCCGGTGTGATCTCGAGGGCGAGCAGCACCCGCGCCCGGGGGGCGAAGACGGGCCCAAAGGGGCCGAAATCGGATCGGGCCCCTTGGCTCCGAACGTCGCGAGCGATCAGGTCGATCTCGAGTCGGGATTCTCCCGGCGCCCGGGTCGCGAAGACGATCGTGCCGCTCAGGGAACCCTCGAGGCGTAGATCCGGGGGCAGCGCGTGCAGGTAGGGCCTGACAACCGGAAGCGCCAGAGAGGTCGCCGTCATGGCCACGCGAAGGGTTCCGTTGCGAGCCCGCCGAGCCTCCCATTCGATCGTTCCCCGCTCGAGGGGCCCGTCGAAGACCCGAGCCCGCAGGGTCAACTGAGCGTCGCCCCGGATCCGGTGATGACTGAGGCGACCGTGGATGCCCTGCAGGAGCAGGCTCACCGGCTCCCGGACCGCACCGGGCGAGGGCTGGGCGTAGGTCTGCGCGTCGATGAAGTGGATCCCCCCATTGCGGACCGCGAGGTGGTCCGCCCCCAGCGGCGCTTCGAGCAGGGATCGGAACGCTCCCTCGAGGGCGATCAGCGGGTTCAGCAGTTCCGACCTGGGCGCCTGGTTTCCGCGCGGGAGCAAGGAGACGGGAAGGCGGGGTGTCCAGGTGCCATCGACGCTGCGCTCCAGGGACAGGCGTGGACCCTCCACGAGTACGCGGCTCAGACGGATCCGTCCAATCAACAGAGGGAGGAGCTTGAGCCGGGCCTCGATCCGGGGGATCCGAAGTCGAGCCCCACTTGCCGTGCGCCAGAGCTCGATCTCGAAGATCTCGATCCCGATTCCGAAGCCGACGTTCACGCGCAGGCTGCCGATGGAGGCGGGGCTTTGGATCGCGTCGGAGAGGCGCTCTTCGGCCTCGGCGCGGAGGCCCTCAGGCCCCAGTCGCGATGAGATGTTGGAGCCGAGGGCCAACCCCAGGGCGGTGACGGCGAGGCCCAGGCCGATGCCGGCGATCCAGTGACGCACAGAACCCCTCGGAGGGTGGCGAAAGTTAGCGGTTCTCGTCGAGTGGGGTCGCCGGACCTCAGCTCGGCGAGATCATCCGTCTCCGAGGTTGCGGCTCACCTGCGTGTTCACGGCCCCTACCTTGGCGGTAACGATGCTGCGTTCGCGTGCGTCGAAGTGTGCATCTACGGGTTTCTCCAGAGCTTGTTCGAAGACCGGGTCGGCTGCGGGGGGCGCGGCCAAGCTCGCATTCCTGCTAAAGAAATTCACGGTTCGGACGAAACGCCTGCCTGGAACAAGCGCGCGGCTTGCGCGTTGGAATTCGAGCGAGCCAGGGAGTGCGACGGTATGGACATCACTAGCGGAACGCCGCGGCGGCGGAATCGGGTGCGAGAGCTGCGCGAAAATCGGCTCATGACGCAGGCTCAGCTCGCGCGCAAGGCGAAGGTCGCGCTCCGGACCATCCACAGCGTCGAGAAGGGGATGAACTGCCGGATGGATACCAAGCGCAAGATCCTACTCGCCCTGGGTCTGCGTTTCGAAGACAAGGACCAGGTCTTCCCGCCCGTCGAGGCAAGCCATCGACCCGACCTCGTGCCCCAGTACTAGGCGACCGCCGCCTCGTCGGAGCTCGCCTTCTCCCGATTCCTGATTCCCCAGAAAATTCGATACCGTAGGGACCCTTGCGAGGGGCATGGACGCCCGCCGGTAGGGGGACGGTCATTCCGGATCGCGTCACACTCCTGGCCGATGTCGCCGAGATCGTCTCGCGCTCCCACGACCTGGATGAGACGCTCAACAACGTCGTCGACCTCGTGGCCAAGCGTCTCGACGCCGACGTCTGTTCGATCTATCTGCTGGCCGGCTCGGATCCGAACCGCCTGAGGCTCAGCGCCACGGTGGGACTTCACCGGGAAGCGGTGGGCCGGGTCGAACTGCGCTTCGGGGAGGGACTCGTCGGTCTGGCAGCGCAACGCCGCGAGCCCATCGTGATCGAACACGCGCGCGAACATCCCGACTACCGTTACTTTCCCGAGACCGGTGAGGAACGCTTCCAGTCGCTCATGGCGGTTCCGCTGATCGTTCGAGGTGTGCCGATCGGGGTTCTCGCGGTTCAGACTCGAGTCCCGCGGCGCTTTGAAGCTCAGGACATCGGCGCGCTACAGACCTGTGCCCAGCTGATCGCGCCGGTGGTGATGAACGCGCAGCTGCTATCGATGGTGGGGGAGAGCGACGAGCAGCGGGTGAGCGCCATGGGCGCGCTCGCGAAATCCGGAATCTCTGTCCCCCGGATCGAAGCCGAACGCGAGGAGACGAACGTCGAGCTCCGCGGCATGCCCACGGCGCGCGGCATCGCCATCGGTCCCGTTTATCGGCTGCCGGATCCCCTCGATCTGCGGCACCTCGAGTACACGCCCAGCGATGATCCCGATCAAGAGGAGAGCGACCTGCTGAACGCGCTCCAGGGGGCACGGCGTGTGTTGGACGATATGCGTGAGGATCTCGGCGACCAGTTCGGCCCCGACCTCGCGGCGGTGTTCCACACCCACATCCAGATCCTCGAAGACAAGGGCTTCGTGGCAAAGTTGCGCACCGAGGTGCGGACGACCGGAAACGCGTTGCAAGCGCTGCGCAATGTGATCGCCGCGTACCGCAGGACCTTCGAGCGCATCGAGGACGCCTACTTCCGCGAGCGCGGCGACGACGTGGAAGACGTCGGGCGACGTGTGATGGAACAACTGCTCGGGGTGAGGCAGCACACGATCGGGCTCACCCAGGGCTCGATCGTGGTGATGGATACGATTCTGCCTGGGCACTTCGCTCGCCTCGAGATGGACAAGGTCGCGGCCATCGTCTCCGAGCACGGCAGCCCCACCTCCCACGGAGCGATCTTCGCGAGAACCCTCGAGATCCCGGCGGTGACCGGCGTTTCGGGAATCCAACGAGCCGTGCGCCCGGGAGAGACCGTCATCGTCGATGGAGGCGATGGCCGCATCTACCTCTCCCCGGACGAGGGCCTGATCTCGGAATACCAGCGCGCGCAACAGCGCTACGCGATCGTGGTCGAGCACCTCGACGCGCTGCGAAACCGGCCCGGCGAGACCCGCGACGGCCGTCCCATCGCCCTGACCGCCAACGTGGGATTGTTCAGCGACCTGCGCCTGGTCGAACAGCACGGGGCCGAGGGAATCGGCCTGTTCCGGACCGAGCTGCTCGCCTTTGCCCACGGCGGCTTTCCCGAGGAGGAGGAGCAGGAGCAGCTCTACGAGCGGGTCGCCCGGGCGATGTCGCCACGGCCCGTGACGATTCGAACCCTCGATCTGGGCGGGGACAAAGAGATCGAGAGCCTCGGGGTCGGGCCCGAAGAGAATCCCCAGCTCGGCTGCCGATCGATTCGACTCAGCCTCGTCAACGAGAGCACCTTTCGCGCCCAGCTCCGAGCCATCCTGAGAGCCAGCGCCCACGGCAACGTTCGCTTGCTGCTCCCGATGATCTCCTCCCTCGACGAGCTCCGCCGAGCGCGGGCCCATCTGGAAGAGGTCAAGCAGCAGCTCGACAAGGAGCGGGTTGCCTTCGACCCCGACATCCGGGTGGGCGTGATGATCGAGGTGCCCTCGGCGGCCCTCACCGCGGACGTTCTGGCCCGCGAGTGCGACTTTCTGAGCATCGGCACCAACGACCTCACCCAGTACACCTTGGCGGTGGATCGGGGCAATGAGCACGTGGCCCATCTCTACGACCCGCTACACCCCGCGGTTCTCTCCCTGATCGACCGCAGCGTTCGCGCCGCCTCGCGTGCGGGGATCCCGGTGTCGCTTTGTGGAGAGATGGTGAGCAATCCCCTCGCGGTGCCCGTGCTCGTGGGGCTTGGCCTTCAGGAGCTGTCGGGTACGCCGGGCGCGGTTCCCATCGTGAAAGAGATCATCCACGCGCTGGACTACAGCCTTTCGGCGGCGGATGCTCGTCAGGCTCGGGTAGCGGGAACGGCCGAGGAGGTGCACGCCATCGGCGCGGCTCGGCTGCGCCGGGCCGGACTCCTGGACCACCCCGACCTCGGCCCGTGGCTCCGCCCCATCGTCGAACGGGTCGAACAGATCCGGTAGGGGAGAGGCGTCGGGTACCCGCGCCAGTCGACCCGTCGGACGGGCTGTGTTACCCGTACGTCGGTTTCTCGTCACGGCGGGCGGAGACGCGCGTTGCCGAGTTCCTTCTGAGTTCGGTTCCCGCTCGCCAGAGGTCTTCGTCGTGAGCCTTCGTTTTGCCGTACCCGCTCTGTCCCTGGTACCGAAAGGGGTCGCCCCCTATCTGGCTCTCACGAAGCCGCGCATCCTTCTGCTCGTGATCTTCACCGGTCTCCCGGCGATGGTCATGGCCGCGGAGGGGTGGCCCGGTGCGGGTTTTGTCGTGGCGACGCTCCTCGGCATCGCGATGGCGGCGGGAGCGGCCAATTCGTTCAACTGCTACGTCGAACGGGATCTCGATTCGAGGATGGAGCGCACCCGCAATCGGCCCCTGCCCTCGGGGGAACTCGCGCCCCGCTCGGCCCTGCTCTTTGGCCTGGGCCTCGCCGCCGTCGCATCGGCGGCGCTGTATGCGGTGGCGGGGGCGGTTGCCGCTGCCCTCGGCGTGGCGAGCATCCTCTTCTATGTGTTCGTCTACACGATCTGGCTCAAGCCCCGATCATCGCTCAGCGCCGTGGTCGGTGGGGCGTCGGGGGCCGTGGCACCGCTGATCGCCGACGCCGCGGTGAACGGACACGTCGGCGTCGTGGGCTGGCTTCTCTTCGCCATCATCTTTTTCTGGCAACCGCCCCACGTCTGGGCGATCGCCCTGTTTCGCAAGTCCGACTACGCGCGTGCGGGCATCCCGATTCTCCCCAGTGTGATCGGCGACCAGCCGACCCGGTGGCGAATGCTGTGGTATACGCTGGCGCTGATCCCGGTGACCCTGACCCCGGTCGCCCTGGGTCTGCTGGGTCCGTTCTATCTCGCCCTGGCCGTTGGACTCGACGGCTGGTTCGCATGGCACGTGGTCCGCGTGCTGCGGGAGCGCACCGATGCCGCGGCCCGGCGCTTGTTCCACGTCTCCCTCGTCTACCTCTTTGCCCTGTTCTTCGCGATGCTCATCGACTGCGCGCTCTAACGACGGACTCGTGGTCCCGTGTCCCAGGCCGAGTGGAGCTGGCGGCGCCGTGAATCCCCGGAAGAGACCAACCGGGTTTCCGCCTTGAGAACCGTTTCCGGCTTGAGAAGGGGCAGGAAGTGGGCTAATCGCGTGGCTCCGATTCAGCGCGCTCTCTCGTGAAACGCGACGTCGAAAAGCCGGTTGCCCCCGGCGACGCACACGCGAGGGTCGAGATCTCCAAGGATCGCAAGTCGGGATCACAAGGATGGGAATGATTCGACGTCTCGTGGTCGCGTGTGCGTGTCTCGCCCTCGCCACACTCGGGACAGGAGGTGCGGCCATCGCCGCGGACCTCGCGAGGGGCGAGGTGCTCTTCCACTACTGCACGCAATGCCACGGCGACGCGGGGGGCGGCAGCCTACTGGCCCGGGCTCCGGCCATCGCCGGGCTGGGCGAGTGGTACCTCCAGAGCCAGCTCCGGAAGTTCCAGAGCGGGGACCGCGGTACCCATCCCGACGATGTAGGCGGCCTTCGGATGCATCCGATGTCGCGCCTGCTCCGGAGTGAAGAAGACCTTCAGGCGGTGGCGGCGTATGTCGCCAGCCTCACACCCAGCCGTCCCGAACCGGTCGTCGAGGGCGGCGATTCCGCCCGGGGAGCGGTGTTGTACACCCTCTGCGCGACCTGCCACGGGCCCGAGGGCGCGGGCATTCAGGCCTTCAACGCGCCGGCTTTGCGCACCACCAACGACTGGTACCTGCTCGCCGCCCTTGCGAAGTACAAGGTCGGCGTGCGGGGCAGCAATCCCCGCAACGGAACCGCGATGCTGATGCGCGGTATGGCGATGCAGCTGTCGGACGAGCAGGCCATGAAGGACGTCGTCGCGCACATCATGACCTTTGCCGACTCGAAGTAGCCGGAGGGAGCCCGAAGCAGAAGTGGCGACATCGCATTCCCCGGAAGCCCTGGCCCGCACCATCTTCCTCGTCAGTATGGCGGGTATCGGGATGTTCATCGCCGCAGTGTTCCACTTCATCCTGTGAGGCTGGGCCCGTCATGATCGAGTCACTGGTACCGGCGGCTTCCAGCTACGCGGCGGACATCGACGCCCTGTTCACGCTGATCTTCGTGTTCGTGGGCTTCTGGCTGATCTTGTGCGAGGGCCTGTTCTTCTGGCTGATCTGGCGCTTTCGCAAGAAGGAGGGTGCGCGGGGTCAGTACATCACGGGCGAGCTCAAGAGCGAGACGCGCTGGATCACCTATCCCCACCTGTTGGTGCTGGTCTGCGACCTGTTCATCGTCGTCGGTGCCGTCAAGGTCTGGTACGACGTGAAGCAGTATCTTCCCCCCGCCGAGGAAACGGTGCGCATCGTCAGCCAGCAGTGGGCCTGGACCTTCGTCCATGCCGGACCGGACGGCCTGCTCGGAACGACCGACGACATCACCAAGGTGAACGAGCTCCACGTCCAGGTCGACAGGACCTACCACTACAAGCTCGAGTCGACGGATGTCCTGCACAGCTTCTCGGTGCCGGTCTTTCGGCTCAAGCAGGATGCCGTCCCCGGGCGCGTCATCACCGGCTGGTTCAGACCGACCCAGGCGGGAGAGTGGGACATTCAGTGCGCCGAGATCTGCGGCATCGGCCACGGGCTGATGGGCGCCCGGATCTACATCGAGACACCCGCGCAGCATGCGGCGTGGCTGATGCAGGAGTCGCCGATCTCGATCGCGGCAGTCACGCGGACGCGTCCGGCGGAGGAATAGGCATGGCCGACACCGTCCCGGCTTTCGCGCACGGAGCCCACCCCCATCACGAGGTGAGCTTCTGGAGCAAGTACGTCTTCTCCACCGATCACAAGATGATCGCCATGCAGTACATGTTCACCGGTCTCTTCATGGGGCTGATCGGCGGCTACTTTGCCTACGTATTTCGAATGCAGCTCGCCTTCCCCGGCGTCGCGGTGCCGGGCTTCGGGCTGGTCTCGCCGGCGGAATACAACGCGCTGGTGACGAATCACGGCACGATCATGATCTTCTGGGTGGCCATGCCCGTGTTGCTCGCCGCCTTTGGGAACTTCCTCATCCCGCTGATGCTCGGCTGTGACGACATGGTATTCCCCCGGATCAACCGGCTTTCCTATCAACTCTTCCTCTTGAGCGCGATCATCCTCGTGATTTCGTTCTTCGTTCCCGGCGGCGGGTTCGGAGGCGCTTGGACCGCGTATCCACCCCTTTCGGCCAAGGCGGAGTACAGCCTCACACCGCTGGGCTCGACCCTCTGGCTCGTCGCCGTCACCTTCGAGTTCATCGCCTTCCTGCTGGGCGGGATCAATTTCGTCACCACCGTCATGAACTCCCGGGCGCCCGGGATGAAGATGTACGACATCCCCATGGTGGTCTGGATGATCGTCGTGGCGAGCATTCTCTTCATGGCATCGGTCGGACCGCTGATCGCCGGCGCGATCATGCTCCTGATGGATCAGAACCTGGGGACGGCCTTCTATGACCCCGATCGGGGGGGGGACCCCATCCTCTGGCAGCACCTGTTCTGGTTCTTTGGGCATCCAGAAGTGTATGTCGTGCTCCTGCCCACCCTGGGCATCGTGGCGGAGATCATCACGGTATTCGCACGCAAGAAGCTCTTCGCCTACAAGACGGTCCTCTACACGGTGTTCGGAACCGCCGTTCTCAGCTTTACGGTCTGGGCTCACCACCAGTTCGTCGCCGGCATCGACCCGCGCATGGCCCACATCTTTACCATCACGACGCTGCTGATCTCGATCCCCATCGCGGAGTTGATGTTCGTCTACATCGCGACGCTCTACGGCGGGTCGATCACGCTGACCACGCCGATGCTGTGGGCGCTCTCGTTCATCGCCACGTTCCTGATCGGCGGTGTCACGGGCATCTTTCTGGGCGCCAGTGGGACAGACATCTATCTGCACGATACTTACTTCGTGCTGGCTCACTTTCACTACACATTCTTCCCGATCACGATCATCGGGTTCTTCGCAGGAATCACCTACTGGTTTCCGAAGATGTTCGGCCGGATGCTGGACGAGAGGCTCGGGAAGATCCATTTCTGGGGGACAATCATCCCCTTCAACATCATTTTCCTGACTTTGTTCGTGGTGGGGCTCGGGGGTCAGCATCGCCGGATTTACGACTACACGCAGTTTCCCGACCTGGCTCGGTTCCAGGACCTCCGCGTCCTGGCGACGGTCTGGTTGGTCCTGATGCTCGGCTTCCAGGTCGTGTTCATCTACAACTTCTTCCGAAGCATGGCCCGGGGTGAGAAGGCGTCGAACAATCCCTGGAAGGCCAACACCCTCGAGTGGTCCGCCGCATCGCCGCCGCCCCATGGCAACTGGTCGGAGCTTCCGACGGCGTACCGCGGTCCCTACGAGTACAGCGTGCCGGGTCGCGAAGAAGACTACTGGCCGCAGAACGTCCCGGGCTGATCGCTCGAAAAGACGGGGAACTCGATGGCTTTTGCGAGACCGATTTCAACGACCCGCAGCACGGCGGGAATGCCCACCGGCCGCCTCGCGGTCTGGTGGGTCATTGCCTCCGAGGTCGTGATCTTCGGTGGCCTCCTCGCCTCGTACATCATGCACCGTCTGGCCCACGACGCCTGGACGGCCCAGGCGGCACACACGAACATGTGGATCGGCGCTTTCAACACGCTGGTGCTGCTGACCTCCAGTCTCTCCGCGGTGCTGGCGCACAAGGCCGCGGAGGAGGGAGACGGTGCCCGGGCCGCCAAGCTCTTGTGCGCCACGATCGGCGGCGGCCTCCTCTTCCTCTGCGTCAAGGCCTTCGAGTGGACCATCGAGATCACCGCCGGCTTCACGCTCCAGTCGAGCACGTTCTGGTCCTTCTACTACACAGCGTCGGGCCTCCACGCCGCTCACATCATCGCCGGGGTGATCATCCTGGCGTTCGTGGCGAGTACGGCCCGAAAGAATCTGGAGCTCCATCGCGTCGAGCTGATCGGACTCTACTGGCACTTCGTCGACGTGATCTGGATCTTCCTGTTCCCGCTTCTCTACATCGCCAAGTAAGATCGCCATGTCCGAAGAACACACGCATCATCCCAATTACGTGAAGATCTGGGCCATTCTCGTGGCCCTGCTGGCCATCAGCGTCGCCGGTCCCATGTTGGGAATCCGGGCG
>JACZXC010000363.1 GCA_022571825.1 Myxococcales bacterium
TTGCGACGATCCCGCTATGCTCGCGCGGACGAAACAACCGGATGCACGATGCGATCGTCCCACCGCACTTCGGGCCGGCCCCGAGCCGGTGCACTCGGTGCCGTTCTCGTCGCCTTGGCGTGTGGCACCGGGGCCGAACCGCCTGCAACCGATCCGGAGCGCCCGGGCTCCCCCAGCGCACGCTGGGACCTTCTCGACATGCTGCGGGAGGACGCCGGGCGGGTTCCCCACCCGGCAGACGGCGGAGGCCGAGCCTGGCTCTCCGATCCGGGGGCCGATCTGGCAGCCGATCCGGGGGCCGAGCCCGAGGCGGTCACCGCGGGTCAATCGGGGCAATTCACCATCGCCTACGAGGTGGGTCCCCTGGGCATCGCAACCGGGGGTGCGATCTTCCTGCAGGTCTCCCCGTTCTGGGGATGGAGCACGCCCCAGGTCGAAGCTCCCGATGCGCCCGGCTACACCGAAATCGAGGTGAGCCACGAGGACATGGAGCTGCGTGCTTCGACGTTGGACCAGCAGCTGCTGGCACTCGAAGTGACCGGTCGCGCCCTGGAAGCGGGCGAGCGAGTGCGAATGACCTTCGGCGCCGGGGTCTGGGGCGCACAAGCCGACCGCTACGCCGAGAAGAACTCGCGATTCTGGATCGCTGTGGACGGCGATGGCGACGGCACGCGTTCGTTCTTGCTCGACTCGCCCGGGATCGACGTGCTGGCGGGCCCGGCCGCCCAGCTCCAGGTCACCCTGCCCTCGATCGCGCGACCCGGCGAGACCTTCCGCGTGACCGTGGCCGTGCTCGACGCCCTGGGGAGTGCGGGAGTTTCGACAACGGGAGAAGTGATCTTCGATGAGTTGCCCCCGGGACTCGAGTTGCCCGAACGCGTGGTGCTCGGGGTCGAGTCCGGGGGGTCGGCCACCCTCGACGCCGTCGCCCGCGAGCCCGGCGTGATTCGTCTTCACGCTCGGGGACCGGGCGGCCTGGAGGCCGAGAGCAATCCCCTCCTGGTCAGCGCCACCGGCCCGCGGATCTTGTGGGGCGACCTGCATGGACACTCGAGCCTGTCGGACGGTACCGGAACCGCGGAGGACTATTTCCGTTACGCGCGCGACGTCGCCGCTCTCGATGTCATCGCGCTGACCGACCACGATCACTGGGGAATCCCTCCCCTCTCCTCCACTCCCGAAAACTGGGAGGAGATCCGGCGCCAGGTACGCCGCTTCCACGTGCCGGGGCGCTTCGTGACCCTGCTCGGTTACGAGTGGACGAGCTGGGTCCACGGCCACCGCCACGTTCTCTACTTCGATGACGACGGCGAGGTCTACAGCGCGGTCGATCCCGCCTACGAGTCGCCGCTTCAGCTCTGGAAGGCTCTGGAGGGAAGGCCCGCGCTCACGTTCGCGCACCACTCGGCAGGGGGCCCGATCGCCACGAATTGGACGATCCCCCCGGATCCGGTCTTCGAGCCGGTGACCGAGATCGTCTCGGTTCACGGCAGCAGCGAGGCCCTCGACTCACCCGGGGTCATCTACGACGCGGTTCCGGGAAACTTCGTGCGCGATGTGCTCGATCGGGGGGTTCGCTTCGGCTTCATCGGAAGTGGCGACAGTCACGACGGCCACCCCGGCCTGACCCAGCTCGCCGGATCCTCGGGCGGGCTGGCCGCCATCCTCAGCGAAGGGCGCACGCGGGAGGAAGTGCTAGAGGCGCTCCGTGCCCGGCGCGTGTACGCCACGAACGGGCCGCGGATCGTCTTGCGCACGGCGCTGGGCCCCCATCCGATGGGCTCGATCGTCAGCGCCCCCGAGGGCGGGATCAGCCAAGAACTCTTCGTCTCGGTGATCGCGGTGGCGCCCCTCGAACGCATCGACCTGATCCGCAGCGGTCGCGTCGTCGATTCACTCGAGATCGACGGCCTCCTCGAGGTCACGCTCCATCGCGATGTCGAGGACCTGAAGGCCGGCGAGTACCTGTATGTCCGAGTCGTCCAGGAAGACGGGGGCGCCGCCTGGTCGAGCCCGATCTTCGTGGAGTGAGATTCGTCAGAACTAGAACTCGTCGGGCATCCAGGGTACCGGCCCGTTGAAGGCCGCGTCGAGAGCCGCGCGGTCGTCGGATGCGCCCGCCGAGAGCCGGCCGCACCGGACCAGGGCCGGCGTCGTGGTCCAGCCCGTGTAGAGCGCCGAGAAGGAACCGATTTCGATGCCGACGGTGGCCCGCCCTCCCGGCTCCAGGCGACCGCGGCCTTTGCTCACGCGGAGAACGAAGGGCCCATTGTTGCCCTCCAGCTCCGGGTCCGTGAGGGACAGATGCGCCTCGATCTCCACGCCGGGGGGAAAGCCTCGGGCCTCGATCGCTCCCGCGGCGTCGATCACCCGGGTCATCCAGCGCATCTCCACCACGACGTCGAGCAGCGGCACGGTATCGAAGCGATTGTCGGGCAAGTCGTACATATACAGGTCTTTTGCGGATAGAAGGTTGGCGGCGCTTCGGCTGCACGCACGCAGATTATCCAGGTGCGCTCTGTCTGCGTCGTCTCTTCGGTCGTAACGGGCGGTGATTCCCTCACCGAAGATGGCTATGTAAACGTCCGTTCCTTCCTGGGCCATCCGCGCGATTGTTCCGCCGCATCCCAATACTTCATCGTCGGGATGAGCCGCCACGATTAAGACGCTCACCGTTCGGTCGGACTTGCTGGCGTAATGGTCACATCAGCAACGATGCGGTCGCTGTATGAGGCGGCTCGGCTAAACTCAAATCTGAAACCTCCGTATTCCAGGAAGGCGCGAGGATAGCTTTCGGCGTCTAACATGCGGATAAAGTCATAGACGGCATTCACGTTAGCAAGCCCAGGTATCCTGCTGTCCGATGGCCCGCGTCGCTTGAATATGACGGGGTCGCCTGCCTGATGCTGTGGTTCGATCTGCTCTGAGACGATTCTCTGAATCATTTCAGCAGACAACTCAGACGCCCGAACGTATATCTCCTCCGCGTTGCCTTCAAGAGATAGCTCTTCTTTCAGATAGACGGGGCCGGCGTCGAGTTTCTGCGACATGCGTAGCGCCGTTAGTTTAGTCGTACGATGGCCGCGGACAATGAGGTTCTGCAAAGGGCTGCCCCCCCGGCCATACGGGACATCTGTCATGTGGAAGCATACGCACTCGTAATTATCAGTTAGCTTTGCGGGCACTATCCACGACCAATGCAGGAAGAAGATGTAGCGAGGACTAACTTCTTCAATCAGTTCATCGGTTAACTCGTTCGACTCGCATATAAATCGCCACTGTCCAGGGTAGCGAGAGATTACCTCATCGAAGACCTTCCGGTTCCAGGGCTTGGCCCCGGCCACGATGTAGCGCTGCGCGTCGTTCACTATTTCGCGTCGCCGACCAGGTCCCACTGAAGTGGCGTGCCCCGCGCTATGTCGCTGGCTGCACTTCGCCCGATGACTTCTTCAAGGTAGCGCGTGTGCAGACCATACGATGGCCTGATCGAGTGCACGTTTTCCTCTGTGAAGCACTCCTCGGCCTTAATGTTCTTCACCACAAACAGCGACCTCCTGAACGCGCGGGAGTGTGACTCTCGTTCGTTTTCGCCATAACTAATACTGCC
>JACZXC010000364.1 GCA_022571825.1 Myxococcales bacterium
CGGGTCCGGCCGCGCTGCCCGAGCAGGTTCTGCGGGAGGCCCAGGACGCGCTCTGGGACCTGGACGGGTCTGGAATCGGCGTCCTCGAACACAGCCACCGGGGCCGCGTCATCGACGACCTGTTCGCGCGGACCGAGGCGGATTGCCGGAGGCTCGCGAAAATACCGGACGACTATCGCATCCTGTTTCTCCAGGGCGGGGCCTCGACCCAGTTCGCCATGCTGCCGGCGAACCTGCTGCCCGACGGGTCCACCGCCGACTACCTCCACACCGGAAGCTGGTCGAAAAAGGCCATGATCGAAGCGCGGCGCTTCGGCAGGGTCCACGTCGCGGCATCCTCGGAATCGGAAAATTTCAGCCACATCCCGAGTCGGAGTGACACGCACTACTCGGAACGACCGGTCTACGTTCACTTCACCTCGAACAACACGATCGTCGGCACCCAGTTCCGCGAGGAGCCCCTGCCCCCGGATCCGTCATGGCTCGCATGCGACGCGTGCAGTGATCTCTTCTCGCGCCCGATCGACGTCCGACGCTACGGGATCGTCTACGCCGGAGCCCAGAAGAACCTGGGACCGGCCGGGGTCACACTCGTGATCGTCCGCGAAGAACTGATCGAGCGCGCGGCGCGTGACCTGCCGACCATGCTTCGTTACGGCATCCACGCCGAGCAGGGGTCTCGCTACAACACGCCGCCGGTCTTCGGCATCTACATCATGGGCCGGGTCATCCGGTGGCTTCTCGACCGGGGTGGCCTCGAGGCCACAGACGTGGCCAACCAGGCCAAGGCGCGGCTGGTGTACGACGCCATCGATGCCTCGAGCTTCTTCCGGGGGGCGGCGCGGAAAGACAGCCGGTCGCTGATGAACCTGACCTTTCGAGCGCCGAGCGTGGAGCTCGAAGCGGCCTTCGTGTCCGAGGCCGAAGCCCAGGGACTGTCCGGCCTCAAGGGACACCGCTCGGTCGGTGGCATGCGCGCGAGCCTGTACAACGCGTTTCCCCAGGCGGGCTGCGAGGTTCTGGTCCAGTTCATGAAGGATTTCGAAGCCCGCAGGGGCTAGGCAAGCCGGGTCCCCCACACCCGTGAACGATTGCAACCGATGGCTCGCGTGTCTGGGATGGGTCACCGTCCTCGGCTGCGCCACCGCCGGGGAGGTGGGTGACGGCGGGGCCCCGTCGCCGCTGCTTTCCGGCGTTCGCCAGCTCACCTTCGAAGGGTTCCGCGCGGGAGAGGGCTATTTCAGCCCGGACGGAACCAAGATCGTGTTCCAGAGCGAACGCGAGCCCGGGAACCCTTTCTATCAGATCTATCTTCTCGATCTCGAGACCGGCGAGACCCGCCGTATTTCTCCCGGTGTCGGAAAGACGACCTGCGCCTGGATCCATCCGTCCGGCCGGACGGTACTGTTCGCGTCGACCCATCTGGACCCGAAGGCGCGCGAGAAACAGGAACTCGAAGTCGCGGCCCGCGGCGCCGCGGGGTCGCGTCGCTATGCCTGGGATTTCGACGACGAGTACGATCTCTTTTCGGTCGACCTCGAATCCGGCGCCCCGCAGCGCCTGACCCGGGCCCGGGGCTACGACGCCGAGGCTTCCTACTCCCCGGACGGGACACGCATCGTGTTCACCTCGAACCGACACGCCTTCGGGGATGACCTCTCCCCCGAAGATCGCGCGCTGTTTGCCCGAGACCCATCGACGATGGCGGAGATCTATCGGATGGATGCGGATGGATCGAACCTGCGTCGGCTCACCCACGTGCCGGGCTACGACGGCGGGGCGTTCTTCAGCCCGGACGGTTCCCGCATCGTGTGGCGTCGATTTTCAGAGGATGGCGAGCGCGCTGAGATCTACAGCATGGACCTGGAGGGCGAGGTCGTGCGCCGTCTCACGTCGCTGGGAGCCATGTCCTGGGCTCCCTTCTTCCACCCCTCCGGCGAGTACGTGATCTTCACGACGAATCTCCACGGTTTGGGAAACTTCGAGCTCTATCTGGTCGATGCCCGGGGTCGGCGCGATCCGGTGCGCGTGACCGAGAGTGAAGGCTTCGATGGTCTGCCCGCCTTCTCGCCCGATGGAAAGCAGCTGGCGTGGACCCGCGGCGGCACGCCATCGGGGAAACCCCAGCTCTTCACCGCGGAGTGGAATCACGACGCCGCCCGTGCGCGGCTCGCGATCGGTCCGCCGCGGTCGCGGCAGCGCGCCGTGACCGACGGCGCCCAAGGCCGAAGGCCGCGGGAGGCGAAGGGCGGGTCATCGATCTCGGCGGACGACCTGAGCCGCCACGTCGAGGCCCTCGCCTCAGAGGCGATGCAAGGTCGGCGCGCCGGAAGCGATGGCGGGCGGCTCGCGACGGCCTACGTGGCCGAGGCCTTCGCGGGGTGGGGGCTCGATCCGGCGGGCGATGACGGAACCTACTTCCAGCGCTTCGAGTTCACGTCGGGAGTCTCGTTGGATGCGGGCAATGGGCTGCGAGTGGACCGGCCCGGATGGTCCCGAGACTACGCGGTGGGTCGCGACTGGCGCCCACTCGCGTTCTCGCGCACCGGTCGCAGCGGCGCCGCCCCGGTTGCCTTTGCCGGGTACGGGATCGTCGCTCCCGCGATCGACCGCTTCGACGCCTATGACGCCTACGCGGGCCTCGACGTCGCGGGCCATTGGGTCCTGGTCTTGCGGACCCTTCCCGAACACGTTGCCTCGGAGCGGCGGCAGCACCTGAACCGCTACGCCTCACTCCGCTACAAGGCCATGGTCGCCCGCGACCGCGGGGCGATCGGGCTGATCCTGGCAAGCGGTCCCGGCGCGAAAGTGAAGGACCCGCTGGTTCCGCTTCGGCTCGATGCCTCGGTCGGAGCCATCAGCCTCTTATCGATCTCCGTCACGGATTCCTTGGCGGCGGATCTGCTCGCCCCGTCCGGTCACACGCTCGGCGCGTTGCAGTCCGGCCTCGACGGCGGAGAACCCCAGCCGGGCTTCGTGATTCCGAATCTCACCCTCGATGCCGATGTCGCCCTGGTGCAGGAGAAGCGTGAGGCTCGGAACGTACTGGCCCGGCTCCGCGCGTCCGGCCGCGGGCAAGCGCCTCCGCTGGTGATCGGCGCCCACGTCGATCACCTGGGTCGAGGGACCGGCGGCGCATCGCTAGCCCGGGAGAACGAGAGGGGGCAGGTGCATTACGGGGCCGACGACAACGCGTCCGGGGTCGCCGCCGTGCTGGAGATCGCCGAGAGCCTGGCTGCGGCGGCGCGTGAGGAACGGATCGCTCTGGCACGCGACGTGATCTTCGCGACGTGGTCGGGAGAGGAGGTCGGCTTGTTGGGATCCGCCGCCTTTACCCGCGGGTTCACCGAGCCCGGCCACGGAACCGCGAGGGCGATCGCCGCCTACATCAATCTGGACATGATCGGCCGGCTGCGGGATCGGATGGTGCTCTACGGCGTCGGCTCCAGCTCGATCTGGCCATCCGCCATCGAACGAGCGAATGCGCCGATCGGTCTGCCGATCGTCGCGCGGGCGGACAGCACCCTGCCCACCGATGCGACCTCCTTTCACCTGAAGGGGATTCCGACCCTGACGATGTTCACCGGGGTCCACC
>JACZXC010000365.1 GCA_022571825.1 Myxococcales bacterium
GCGAACCGGACCGCGGCGGCTTCCAGGATCTGCTCCCGGGTCCGCTCGGCACGGTTGCTGCGGCTGGCGGCGGCGGCCATCTCGCCGTCTGAATATAACTGACTGACTCGGTAGTCAACTATGCGCGCGGAGGGATCTTCACGGGGGCCGGGGGCCGGCGGTCACCGGGACCGGATCGCCGCTGGGTCCCATCCCGAGCCGGTCAAAGGGCCCGTCTGAGGCCCGAAACGGCGCCGGAGCTTCAAGTCCGCGGATTCATTGGTCGATTACCTATGGAGACAACGAGCCCCCCGCTGAGCGGGCCTTGCGTGGAGAACCCCATGGATCGTGACCCCGGCCGGGGCGGCCGCGCGCTCCGCTGCGAGTTCTACGTCGGCGACGCGCTTCACAAGGGATCGGTCCTCGACCTCGACGCCACCGGCTTTTTCGTGCATACGAACGCCGAGGTCGAACCCCACACGGAAGTGGAGTTGAAGCTGGCGGGCCAGCCGAACGCGGAGCCGGTCTACCTGCGCGCGGTGGTGGAAAAGGTCGTGGTGCCTTCCGAACTGGCCCCCGACAAGCTTCGCGGGATCTGGCTGCGGGTGCTCGAGCTGCGTCGAGAATACAGCGCGCTGATCAGCGCGGTGAGAACGCCCTCGCTTGACGGGTCGAATGCGACACACCACGGCTTGACGATTCCGCGGCGGAACCAATCGGGTGAGCGGGAGTGGCTCAGCGATCTGTCCGGCGAACCGCGCGCCCATCTGCCGCAATCTCCGGATCACAGCATCGATCCATCGAAGTGGGAGAACGAACTCTCGGTATTCGAAAGAGCCGGCGAGCCGCTGTGGAGCGAGACGCCCTCGGCCCCGGACGCCCTCGTCATCGACGACGGCGAAGTGGACGACGTGGTGGCCATCCTGCAGGATCTGGGAGCCGATCTTCAGCTGAAATCTCCCGACCAGGTCGGGAACCTGTCGGCGTGGGTGCCCCCGAATCGATTGCTGGTGCTGGCCGCCGAGCGCGCCCTCGCGCTGCGCCTTCCTCTGTCGCGGATGCCCGAGGGTGTCGTGTCCATCGCCGTCACCGACAGCACCTCGAAGACCGTGGGCACCGCGATCCGACGCCTGGGCTACCGCTACATCGTCCGGCGCCCGGTGCACCCGCTGGCCCTGCGCATGTTGTTGCGCCAGGGGCTGTGTCCCGATGCGGGCAACCGAAGCGCGCCCCGCGCGGCGTTCGGCGGCGAGGTGAGCTGGCGGGTGGGCTGGCGTCGACGGCGCGGCGCGATCATCGACGTCTCGTCCAACGGCTGCCTGTTGTTCGCCACCAAGCGGGCGGAGGTCGGCTGCCGTCTCAAGATCCGCTTTCCGGCGCAGATCGAGAGGGGGCGGGCGTTCACCGTGGAGGGTCGGGTCATGCGCTGCATGCCGTTGGCCCAGGAGCAGGTCGTCCTGGGCGTGCAGTTCGAGTCGAACTCGGCCCAGGTCGCGAAGCGGATCCAGGACCTGCTGGCGGCGTTGACGAGCGGCCCCCCGCGCCAGTCCCAGGGGTCTTCCGGGCCGATCGAAATCCTGGAGCGCCGGCGCGAGGGCGAGCCCCAGGTTCAGCGCGAACGCCGCCAAGGGCGCCGGGCCGAAGTGCGCAAGGAGATCGTCGCCCTCGATCCCGAGACCCATACGGTCAAGTACACACTCATAGGTCGAGATCTCTCGGTGGAGGGCATCCGGGTCGAAGCCCACCCTTCCCTGGTACTGAACGAGCCCGTGTACCTGGCTCTCTACGACAGCTCCGATTCGGAACCGCTGACCCTCTACGCCGTGGTGGCGCGGGACGACGGGACCCGCGGATGCTGGCTCCGCTTCCCCGAGCTCGGGCCCGCGGCGCGAGAGCGTGTGGTCCAGGCGGTGACCGACCTGCCATCCGTCGAGCGTCTCGACCAGCCCAATCCGATCTGGCTCATGCACGGACAGGTCGATAACGAAGCTCCTCCTACAGGAAGCTCGGACGATCGCCGATGATCTGCTTTTCGCGGAGCGCGTCGAACTCTTCTTCGGAGAGGCCCAGCTCCCCGCACAGGATCTCGCGGTTGTGCTGGCCCAACGTGGGCGGCGGACAGCGATGCAGTCGGTCGCCCAGGGCCGAGAACCGCGTGGGCAATCCCGGATAGCGGGTCGCGCCAGTGACGGGATGTTCCATCGTCTGATAGAACCGACGATGCTCGAGCTGGGGATTGGGCATCACGTAGTGGGCGTTGATCACCGCGTGTGCGGGAACTCCAGCCTCGACAAGCGCGTCCACGGCGTCCGCCTGCCTGCGGTCGGCGAGCCAGGTCTCGATTCCGGCGTCGATGGCATCGTGGCGAACCCGTCGCTCGGCTGCGGAATCGAGGGCCCCATCCCGCGCCCACTCGGGATCGCCCATCAGGGATCGGAGCGCCGTCCATTGGTCGTCCGTCGCCACCGCCAGAGCGACGTACTCGCCGGCATCGGCACAGCTGTAGAGACCCTGAGGCGCCGCGACCGGGCCTCGGTTCCCGTCGCGACACAGCAGCCGTCCGTAGGCGGACTGCTCGATCACCTGCTCGGCCGCGATGTTGAGCGCGGTTTCCACCAACGGCACCTCGACGAGCTGCCCCAGTCCGGTACGTTCGCGATCCTCGAGCGCCATGAACAGGGCGAATACACTGTGCATGCCGCCGATCGGATCGCAGGCACCGCGTACCACCAGGGGCAATTCTTCGTAGCCCGTCATCCAGGCCAATCCACTCACCTGCTCGATCGTCATGGCGAATCCCGTGCGATCGCGCCAGGGTCCGCCGAGGCCGAAGGCCGGCATTCGCACCATGATCGCCCGGGGATTCCACTCTCGAATCGTGTCCCAGCCCAGTCCAAAGTTCTCGAGCACTCGCGCCGAGTAGTTCTCGATCACGACGTCGGCACCCGCGACCAGTCGTCGCAACAGCGCCCGACCCTCTTGGCTGTCGAGCTTCAGGGTCACCGACCGCTTCCCCGGATTGGCCCCGTGAAAGACCGGCGACCGCTCCCACAAACGCTCGGCGCGAATGGCGCCCGCGAAGCGCATGCCGTCGGGGCGCTGAATCGACTCGACCTTCACCACGTCCGCGCCCAGGTCCGCCAGGTACGCCGTCGCAAAGGGACCGGCCCAGAAGGCGCTGAGGTCGACGACGCGGAGTCCGTGAAGAGGCAGCGCAGAGCCACCCTTCCCACCCCTCGAGGGTGGACGCCCCTTTGCGGCACCCGGCGCGGCGACCTCGGCCATCACCTCCCGGGTGTGCTCTCCGAGCCGCGGCGCCGGTCCCAGGGGCGGAAGCGGCGTCTTCTCCAACAAGTAGGGAACGCGCGGCTGCAGGAACCCCGCCGGGCTCTCGATGAAGACTTTTCGGTCGACGAAATGATCCATCTCCGGAAGGGTCTGTCCGTTGCCCACCGGAGCCACGGGAATCCGCAAAAGAATGGCGAGCTCGACGATCTCGTCGACGGTGTGTTCACGCGTCCAGGAGTGGATCATCTCCTGCATGGACTCCAGGTGATCCATGCGCGCCCGGCCATCGAGAAATTCTTCATTCTCCGATACGTCGG
>JACZXC010000366.1 GCA_022571825.1 Myxococcales bacterium
GCGGTGATGTGCCCGGTTCTCATCAGTTCGATCTTCATTGAGACCGCGACCGCCGAAACCGGCGAGCTTCGGATGCTTCCGGGTTCCTGGAAGGGTGCCTGCCGCTTCATCGACCCGAGCCACCCCGACGCGCCCAGGGGCGTGGGCATCGAAGCGGAACCGGGCGACGTCTCGGTTCACTACGGCGACGTGATGCACTCGGCGCCGCCACCGACTGGACCGGGCCCGTTCCGAACCAGCATCACAGTTGCGTATGCCAAAGAAGGGTCGAAGCACCACCGCGGCGAACGCCACTACAACGACGTACTGCTTTCGCGCGACGACGGGCAGGTGGAGCACCTGGAGAAGGTCGCCGCGCGCTCTTGATTCCTCCGGCGGCGTTCTGCGCCGCGGCTTCGCATCAGCGCGAAGAGCGCTTCTTCACCCAGCCCCGGTCGTAGGGGGCCATGAAGATGACACGGAGCTCCATCGAGGAGTGCAACCACGCGCCGTCGACTCGCGCGTACTCGTCATCCTCGACACCGGCCATCCAGTGGGGACGATTGTCGGAGGTGGTGCACGGTGCCAGGATGTCCCAGCGAGCGCGGGCGCGGTCACCCGTCACTTCGATCTGCGGCTTCACGAAGTAGTGCCACGAGAAGCGGAGCGTGGGCTTGAGGAACCGTTGGGTGATCTGCTCGCGCCCCCGGCACACGCCAAGGGCCTCCCCGCCGTTCCAGATGGCGTCTTCGGTGAAGAGCGCCGCGATTTTCCCGGCCAGACGTTCGAGCTCGGCACCCTGTTTCGGGGCGCCGTCCGCATAACGCGCGTCGACGAGTTCGGCGTAGCGCGCCTTCAGCCGGCGAATGGCTTCGATGTCTTCCAGGACGCGAAGTCGGCCCTCGAGCTGAAGGACCCGTTCTTCCAGTTCTTTCGTCGTCGCCCGGGTCTCTCCCATGATCTCTCCCACGATCGCTCCCGATGGGATTCGAGCGCTGCGGTGAGCCGAGCCCCGTCACAGCCACAGCCACAGCCACAGCCAAGAGGAGCTTCCGGGGTCGTAGTCTACCTCCGCACACTTTTCCCCACGGGGATCGATCTGCGAGCCGTCCCAGTCCATCGGGGTTGCATCGGAGCGAGGGTCGGCACAGGATTCCGGAGGCACATGACTCGGAGCCCCACCCCAACCCATGGCCGAAAGACACAGCCTCGCGGGCGAACTGCGCTCGATTCTCACCGGGGAATCCCACGGTGCCGGCGTGGGCGGACCCGGGGGCGAGACCCTCGCCGAGATGGAGAGTCGCCCCCGCCCCCTGATTCCGGATCGCTACCGGATCCGCGAGACCGACGAGGGCCGTTTCCTCCACTGCGAGGAGGCACCCCGGGTTCGAGTCAGCATCGATCGCGCTCACGCTTTCTCCGAGGCGGAGGCCCGGGAGCTGGGAAGACGCGTGATCCTGCTCGACGGCGCCGGAACTTTCCCGCTCCTGGTGGACGCCAAGAACCAGCTCTACAACCTGGACCACCACGAGGGCTGCGAACGCACGTTTACCCTGGCCACCTGCGAGCAGACCCTTCTGGCGGTTCACAGTGGCCTGACGCTCTCCGAGGGAGACTGGACCGTTTACGCCAACGATCCGGACCTGGACACCGTTCTCGCGCTCTGGTGCCTGCTCAACTACGAGCGATTGCCGCAGCTCGGCGACCGCTCTCGCGACCTCTTGTTTCCCCTGATTCGCCTGGAGGGCGCAATCGATGCCAACGGCACTGAGCTGGCCCGGCTCTGTGGCCTGCCGTCGTACGTTCTCGATCGGGCCCAGAAGCGGCTCGACGCGCTGCGTTCCCGCGAGCTGGAGGTCAAGTCCCGGGAGCTGTGGTTCGCCACCGACCCCCTGCAGTTTGCCCTCGAAGGTCTGGGCGAGATCGATCGCCTGGTCTATACGGGCGAGGATTTTATCGAGTACGCGGAGATCGAGGAAGTCTACGGTCACGTGGAGATCGGTGGCCGCCGCGTCGCCGTCGCGTGTCGCGACGGAGCCGGAATCTATGAGGTGGAGAAGAACCTGAAGAAGCGCTGGGGGGACCTGCTCGCCATCATCGCCCTCGAGAACGAGCCAGGCCATTTCACGTTGCGGCGACCGGCCGCGATCTCGTCGATCGATCTGCGCCCGGCGTATGCGAAGCTCAACCTGCTGGACCCGGCCGTCGACGGGCGACCGCTGGGGAAGGCGTGGGGTGGCTCGGACAACATCGGGGGGTCTCCACGACCCACCGGTTCGCTTTTGGGCCCTCGCGACGTGTTGAAGGTCCTCGGCCTCGCCTATCGCAAGCCCAAGGCCTGGACCCGGCTGGGGCGCATCGCTCTCGCGTCCCTGATCGGCATGGGCCTGCTGTTCGGGCCGGGGCTGATTGCCCTGGCTCTGCGCAGCGCTCCGGTCGTGGTTCTGCCCGGGGCCTTCGAAGACGCGGCCACCCTCGCCGCGTTCTCCGCCCTGGTCGTGCTGGCCACCTGGATCCTCTCGCGAAGTTTGTCCGAGGGTCGGGTCTGGCTGTTCGGCTGGAGGAGACCCGTATCCGGGCGCTGGCTTCTGCTGGCGCCGATCGCCGTGATTGCCGCGGTTCCGGTCCACGTCTGGATTCCCCGGGAGATTTCGGCTGCGCCCGAGCCTCTCGTCGCCCTGGTCGGAAGCGTCGCGTTCGCGGTCTGCGCCGTCGAGTACTTGTTCCGCGGTCTGGTGCACGGCGTGCTGATTCTCGATGGGCGGGTGCAGAGACCGGGGGGCCCCTGGTTCCTGTCGCGGGCCGCGTTGATGTCGAGCGTGATCTACGGCCTCGCAGCCGTCGCCGCGACGTTCCCGTGGTTGGTCTTCGCGCCGACGCCGTGGCTCGATCCGGTCGGGGAGTTCGCGATCGTCGCGGGGGGCGCCACCGTCAGCGGACTGGCCCTCGCCATGATCCGCGAGCGATCCCTCAGCATCTGGCCGGGGATCGCGCTTCAGGCTCTCGGCAGTCTCGCCGCGGCGGGCGTTTGGGTCTGGATGGGGACCTGGGCGAGCCTCTGATCACCGAGGATCGAATGTCTCTCGACTCCTTCTTCACGCGACTCAACCCGTTGATTGCGAGGATCCTGCGCTCGCCGCTGCATTTCCTGCTGAGCTTCGGGCTGATGCTGATCACGGTGACCGGTCGGCGCAGCGGCAGAAGCTACACGATTCCCGTGGGCTACCAGCGCGTCGACGACGGGCTCGTTGTGATGGTTTCCCGAGCCCGGAGCAAGCAGTGGTGGCGCAACTACCGGGAACCCAGCCCGGTGGCATTGCGCCTGCGCGGGCGTGAAGTCCTGGGTCGCGCGGAATTGGTTGCGCCGGCGTCCGACGAGTTCCGGCGCTACGCCGAGGGCACGTTCCGGCGGCTGCCTCGGCTCGGGGGCCAGTTCGGCATCGACTACCAACGGAGCATCGGCCTCACCGATGCCCAGGTGGAGCACCTGCGCGCCGAGGCCGCAATCGTCCGGGTCGAACTCGACGACCTCGCATGAGCGCCGCGACGCCCCGGCTGCCGGTCAGGCTCTACAACGCCGCCGCCCGGCTGGGCGAGTGGGGGGG
>JACZXC010000367.1 GCA_022571825.1 Myxococcales bacterium
ACTCGCCTCGGTCGTAGCGCCCCCCCGCTACCACTAACCGCCCAGAGTCATTTGTGATTCTGGGCGGTCCTGTTTTCCCACACCGACGACTGTGTACAATGTGTGTGCAATCGGGGCAGGAAATTGGCGCAGCGCAGCCTCGGAAACAGCGCCCCCTCCCCCGCTACCAAGAAATGAAGCGCCCGGAGTCGTGAGGACCTCGGGCGCTTTGTCGTTTGGCCTCACTGAGGGAACGGTCCAAGTGCCCGAGAAGATCTGACGACGTAGAGCTCGACGAAATCGAGAAGATTGCGATATAAGGCCCGGTCCCCGGCAACCGCAAACCGCCTCTAGGCGCGTAAATGGGCTGCGTGGAATGAAAAGAAAGGAGGTAGCATGAGCTGCCGTATAACAAGGAAGAGGTTCGCGCATGCGTTCACATCGCCTGGCTCCGGCGTTCGCCGGTGCGCTGACAGTCTTGGTCGCGGCCGTCGAGGCCGCGGCCGCACAGGCCTACGTCCGTTATCCCGACATCCATGGCGATCGGATCGTCTTCGCCGCCGAGTCCGACCTGTGGATCACTTCCGATCGCGGGGGCGCCTGCCGCCGCCTGACGAGCCACCCCGGCATCGAATACTTCCCGCACTTCTCGCCCGACGGCCGGCAGGTCGCTTTCACGGGCCAGTACGACGGGAACTTCGATGTCTACGTGGTGTCGGTGGAGGGCGGGGAGCCGCGCCGGCTGACGTGGCATCCGTATGGGGACGAAGTGCTGGACTGGACGCCCGACGGCCGGCATATCCTGTTCCGCTCTGTCCGCGAGCAACCGAACGGATCCTGGGAGATCTACGCGGTTCCGATCGAGGGCGGCGAGGCCGAGAAGCTCCCCCTCGGATGGGCCTCGCGCCTGGTAATCGATTCGGTGAGTGGGCGCTACGCCTTCACGCGCTCAGAGCGCGAGTTCCGCACGTGGAAGCGCTACCGCGGTGGCACCGCGCCGGACATCTGGGTCGGCGATCCGGCCCGCGCCGAGTTCACGCGCATCTCGCCGACCCCTGCCGCGGGCGACACATTCCCGATGTGGTACCGCGACCGCATCTACTTCCTGAGTGACCGCGGCGGCACCCAGAATGTGTGGTCGATGCGCGCCGACGGCACCGATCGGCAGCAACACACGCGCTTCGACGCGTGGGACGCGCGCTGGCCGGCCAGCGGGCCGGACGGCCGCATCGTGTTCACGCTGGCCGCCGACCTCCACCTGTACGACCCCGCCACGGGGCAAGAGCGCAAGCTCGATATCGAGCTGGCCAGCGAGCGGCTCCTTACGCGCACGCGCTACCCGGACGCGGAGCGCTCGATCACGACGTTCGACCTCGCGCCCCAGGGCGAGCGTCTCGCGATCGTCACGCGCGGCGAGATCTTCTCGGTTCCGGTGAAGCAGGGCGTGACGCTGCCCGTGACGCGCAGCAGTGGCGCACGCGAGAGCTGGGCCTCGTTCTCCCCCGATGGCAAGAAGCTGGTCTACGTGAGCGACGCAACCCGCGAGGAGGAGATCCGGGTGATCGACGCCTGGGGTCGCGGCGAGCCGGTCGTCGTCGTGCCCGCCGCCTCGAGCGGCTGGCACTACCCGCCGATCTTCTCTCCCGACGGGAAGTGGATTGCGTGGTCGGACCAGACGCAGACGCTGTGGATCGCTCCCGCCGCCGGGGGCAAGCCGCGGCAGGTGGACCAGAGCGCGCAGTACGATATCACCGATTACGCCTGGAGCCCGGACGGCCGCTGGCTCGCCTACTCGAAATTCCTGCCGAGCTGGTACGCGATGCTCTCGATCTACGACACGCGCGACGGCCGCGCGCACGCGGTGACGGGCCCGACGACCCATGACTACTCGCCGACTTGGGACCCCGAAGGTAGGTACCTCTACTTCCTTAGCGATCGCGCGACGAACCCGCTGCTCGGCGGTCGAGACTGGGACAACATAGAGGCGCGCAACACAAAGCCCTATCTGCTGCTGCTGCGCAAGGATCTCCGGAATCCGTTCGCGTCCCTCGCCGGCCTCCCTGACAGCGAGGACGGGAAGAAGGAGGATGAAGAGAAGGGCGCGACCGGGAAGGACCACAAGGGCAAGAAGGGGGAGAAGCCAGAGCCGATCGAGATCGACCTGGACGGCCTGAGCGAGCGTGTGGTCGAGCTGCCCGTCGATCGCGGCCTCTATACCGACCTCGGCGCCAAGCCTGGCAAGCTGTTCTACGTCGCCGCCCCGCTGAAGGGTCTCGCCGAGCAGCCGGGCCTGTTCGAGGAGAGGCCCGTCGACGACACGCTGATGGTCTTCGACCTGGAAGAGAAAGAGGCCAAGCCGTTCCTGGAAGGAATTTCGGGCTACGCGCTGGCGCGCGAGGCCGACAAGATCGCCGTGATGAAGGAACGCGGCGAGATCTACGTCCTGGACAGCGCGAGCCCACCCGCCCCTGAAGATCTCGAGAAGCACAAGGTCGCGCTGGACGGAATCGTGGTCGAACTCGACCCGCGCGAGGAGTGGGCGCAGATCTTCCACGAGGGCTGGCGCCGCATGCGCGACTTCTACTGGGACCCCGGCCTGGGGGGCATGGACTGGAACGCCGAGCGCGAGCGCTACGCCTCGCTCCTGCCGCGCCTGGCGTCGCACGACGACCTGGAGGATCTCCTGGGCGAGCTGATCGGGGAGATGAGTACCTCGCACACCTACGTCTTCGGCGGCGATCCAGGCGTGGAGGTGCCGGAGGTGCCGACCGGTCTTCTGGGCGCCACGTTCGAGCGTCAGGGCCAGGCGTTCGTGGTCACCCGGATCTATCGCGCGGATCCCGCCGACGGCGTGCGCTCACCGCTCGAGGCACCGGGAGTCGGCGTGCAGGAGGGGGATTTCATCCTGGCCGTGAACCACAGGGCCTTCGAAGGGGCTCGGCCGATCGAGGCCTATCTGGCGGGGCAGTCGAGCAGGGAGATCGTGCTGACGGTGAACTCCCGGCCCAAAGCCAAGGGAGCGCGCGACGTGGCCGTCCGCACACTCGACAGCGACGAGAACCATGATCTCGTCTACTCCGACTGGGTGCGGAGCAATCGCGAGTACGTGGCAGCGAAGACCGAAGGCAAGATTGCCTACATCCACATCCCCGACATGTGGAAGCGCGGCCTGATCGAGTTCAACACCTGGTTCTATCCCCAACTCGACCGCGAGGGCATGGTGGTGGACGTGCGCTGGAACGGCGGGGGCTCGGTCTCGGCGATGCTCGTTGAGCGCTTCAAGCGACGCCTCCTAGGCGTCTTCCGCGCGCGCGGCGGTGGTGTGTTTACCTACCCGCGCCGCGTGCTCAACGGCCCGTTCGTCGTGCTGACCAACGAGTTCGCCGGCTCGGACGGCGACATCTTCCCGATGGCGATCCAGCTCGAGAAGCTCGCGCCCGTGATCGGCATGCGCTCCTGGGGCGGCGTGGTGGGCATGCGCGTGGGCAAGCACCTGATGGACGGCGGCATCGTGACTGCGCCCGAGTTCGCCTGGTGGGATCCCGAGCAGGGCTGGGACCTCGAAAACCGCGGCGTGATCCCCGACATCGAGCTGCAGAACCTGC
>JACZXC010000368.1 GCA_022571825.1 Myxococcales bacterium
GCTCCGGCGAAACATGCGACGATCAGGATCGAAGCAGTGCTCTGGGCGATCACTCGATAGCGACCGCAGATACCGGCGTAGAGCTGCCTCTCATCCGGGCTTGCGGCCGGCGTCCGTGTCGGCAGACACGGGGACCTTTCGAGGTCCGGCGACCTCGACGAACTCGGCCGCCAGCCGCCAGCCGCCAGCCGCGGGCCCGCGCCCTCGTCCTCGTGCTTGAAGAACACGAAGGCCTCTTCCCAGCCCTGGGAACGGATGCGCCGCGCCCAGTCGGCCAGGTCGGCGCGGTTGTATCCGGGTCGCCGCAGGCGCAGGTAACCCCAGCTGGCCGTCGCCACCCATTCCGGCGATTCGACGTCCTCCGCGTCAACGGCGACGAAGGCACAGTTGCGCCGGCGCAGGAGCTCGTGGACCGCGACATCCGACCCGGAGGCGTGGCGACACTCGAAGGCCGCAGATGTTCCCGCCGGCAGCAGTTCCAGGAAGGCCGCCAGGCGGGGCAGATCGCACGGGAGGTTCGGGGGGAGCTGAAACAGCAGGACTCCCAGCCGATCACCCAGCGCTTGGGTCGTTTGCGGGAAATAACCGATCTCATCGCCCACATCCTTCAGACGTTTGAAGTGGGTGATCCGCCGGGACGCCTTGATGGCGAAGCGGAAGCCCGCGGGCACCTGCCCGGCCCAGGTCTCCAGCACCCCGACCTTGGGCATTCGGTAGAAGGTGTTGTTGATCTCCACCGCCGGCAGTCGCTACGCGTAGAAGCCGAGCATCTCCTTCGCGGGAATGCGCTCGGGGTAGCAGGATCCCTTCCACCCCTTGTAGCTGTAGCCACTCGTCCCCACGTTGAGCTTCATGGAGCCATGCCTCGCACCGCTACCGGGCGCGCGATGGTAGCGATCGCAGGACTTCGTTTCTCCGGGGCACTGAGTCTGCCCCCCGCGGGGATCGCGAAATCAGGTTTCTGTCCCCCGGCCGGCCGGGCGTCGGTCGACCGGGGAACCGGAAACGCGACGCCACACGACACGCCATCGAGTTGGCTCTCGATGACTCTCAGTCAGGGCTCTCCCGGGTATCATCGATCTCGACGCGCGTCCGCCCCTTTCCTCGACGGAGGGCCACTGGAATGGACATGTCATTCACGCCGGAGCAGATCCGGTTCCGCGACGAGGTTCGACACTGGCTCAGCGAAGCCATGCCGGCCGAGATGAAGCGGCAGGCGGACAACGGTCATGTCTTCCCCACCGACGAAGTCATGGAGTGGCACCGGATCCTGTACGACAAGGGATGGATCGCTCCGAACTGGCCGAAAGAGTTCGGCGGCACGGGATGGGACACGACGAAGCGCTTCATCTTCAGCGAGGAGCTGGTGCGCGCCAATACGCCGCAGCTTTCTCCCTTCGGCTTGAACATGGTGGGGCCCCTGCTCATCCAGTACGGAACCGATGAGCAGAGACGGCGCTTTCTCCCGAAGATCCTCATCGGCGAGGAGGTCTGGTGCCAGGGCTACTCGGAACCGAACGCCGGCTCGGATCTGGCGAGTCTTCAACTTCGCGCCGATAAGGACGGGGACGACTACATCCTCAACGGGCCGAAGACCTGGACCACCTACGCCCACTACTCCGACTGGATGTTCCTGCTCTGTCGAACGGGCTTTGAGGGTCGGAAGCAGGAGGGGATCACGTTTCTACTAGCAGACCTTCGAAACACCGAGGGCATCACGGTCAAACCGTTTCTCACCACCGGCGGCACCCTCGCGTTCTCGGAGACCTGGTTCAAGGATGCCCGGGTGCCTCAGCGCAACCGAGTGGGGCCCGAGCACGGCGGGTGGACCATGGCCAAGGCATTGCTCGGACACGAGCGCACCACGATCGGCGGCGTCGCCGAATCGGGGCGCTGGCTGTCCATGCTCAAACGCATCGCCCGCGGAACGCCCGTCGGAACCGGTTCGCTCATGGACGATGTGAGCTTCCGGCGCCGAATCGCGCGGCTCGAGATGCGTTATCGAGCGCTGACGATGGTGAACTACCGCAACCTGGCCGCTGCGCAGCTGGGTCGCGCCCCGGGCCCGGAGAGTTCCATCCTCAAGATCGTGGGCACGGAAACCCAGCAAGAGGTCACCGAGTTGACGATGGACGCCATGGGCCACAATGCCCTCGGATGGCTGGACTCACCGATCGAGGCCCTGCCCGAGAACGAACGCTCCGTCGCCTCGGAGTTCAACTACCTTCGAGCCGCGACGATCTACGGCGGATCCAACGAGATCCAGAAGAACATCATCTCCAAGGCCATTCTGCGTCTGCCCAACCGGTAGAATCGACCGATCCTCGATGGGACCGAGCAAGGATGGATGGGAATAGCGGATGAATTTCGACCTTAGCGACGAGCAGCAGATGATCGTGGACTCGGTCGCGAAGTTCGTCGCGAACGACTCGCCCATCGAGCGCTTTCGCAAGCTGCGGGAGACCGATCGCGGTTGGGACACCGACATGTGGGAGCGCATGGGCGAATATGGCTGGCTCGGCGTCGCCTTCTCCGAAGAGCAGGGCGGCTTTGGTGGACGCTTCGTCGACATGGCGTTGATCCTCGAACAACTCGGCCGCGGCCTCGTGCCCGAGCCCTATATCCCGTCGGTAGTGCTGGCCGGCGGGCTGATCTCGCGTTTCGGCAGCGAGGAGCAGGTCGATCGCATCCTGGCCCCGATGATCGAGGGTCGAGAGTCTCTGTCGCTGGCCTATGCCGAGAAACAGAGCCGCTACAACCTCCACGACTGCCTGACGAGCGCGTCGAAATCCGGGAACACCTTCACGCTCCAGGGCGAAAAGGTCTGGGTGCTCAATGGTCACGCCGCAGATCACATCGTAGTGGCAGCGCGAACCTCCGGCGAGCAGCTCGATGCCGAAGGGATCACGCTCTTCATCGTCGACGCCAAAGCCTCCGGCCTGAATCGGATCGCGGTGAGGAGCATGGACGGACAGCGGGCGGCAGCACTGCATTTCGACGGCGTCGAGGTGGGCGCCGAACAGGTTCTCGGCGAGGAAGGCCGCGGGCTCGAGCCCCTCGAGTGGGCGATCGACCGCGGCGCCGCCGCCGCCTGCGCCGAGGGCCAAGGCGAGATTCAGGAGCTGTTCGAGCGCACGAACACCTATCTGAAAGAACGAAAGCAGTTCGGGGTTCCCATCGGCTCCTTCCAGGCGCTCCAGCACCGGGCCGCCGAGATGTTCATCGAGACCGAGTTATGCCGCTCGACCATGATCCTCGCCGCGATCCAGGTCGATTCCGCAGACCCCGAGGAGCGGAAGGCCGAGGTGTCCGCGGCGAAACTGCAGCTGAACCGCGGCGGTTGGTTCGTGCAGGAAAACGCCATCCAGTTGCTCGGCGGCATCGGCATCACCGACGAACAGGACGAAGGCCTGTTCTTCAAACGACTGCGTGTCCTGAACGGCCTGTTCGGCGATGCCGACTATCACGTCGATCGCTTCCAGAGACTGCCGCGCTTCGACGCCTAGATCGACGGTCCACCGCGCCGTCGTGGGGCCCATCGAGCCCCTCCGCCCCGGCACTTCCTCACGAACGGATCT
>JACZXC010000369.1 GCA_022571825.1 Myxococcales bacterium
ATCGCGGCGAAGCCGCGCTCCACGACCTCCACATCGACGGAGCCGGCAGCGGTCACGCGGAGCACATCGCCGCCCCCTTCAATCACGAGGGGCTGGCCCATTCCGATCGTCGTGCCCGCGAGGCTAAGCTCGTGGCCGGTGACGATGTGCGGGTCCGCACCGATCGCGACCAAGGCGCCCGTCTGGTTGACCAGGGCGCCCGCACCGCCCAGGGTCACACTGCCGCTGGCAATCCCGAGGCTGGCACCGTTCTCGTCTTCGAGGATGTAGCTGAACCCGGTGCCGGTGGCGGTCGTGTCCGCACGTTCGAGGGTGCTCCGGCCCGATGCGCCATCGACCGTGATCACGTCGCCGCCGACCTGGGTGAGGTCGACATCCCCGCGCGCGTCGCGCTGGATCAATTCGATCGCGGCGAAGCCGCGCTCCACGACCTCCACATCGACGGAGCCGGCGGCGGTCACGCGGAGCACATCGCCGCCCCCTTCAATCACGAGGGGCTGGCCCATTCCGATCGTCGTGCCCGCGAGGGTGACGTCGCCGGTCGTGGCGATGCGCGGGCCGGTGGGACCACCGACTGCAAGTGCCCCAGCCGCCGTCACGGTCACCGCTCCCCCGACCCCCGGCTCCGCTTTACCCAGCGCCGTCAGGTTGCCGTTCAGGATCACGTCGCCGATTCCTCCGGCGGCGAGGGTGATGACGCCCGCGTTCCCGCCCGGCGCCCCCGAGGTGTCGATGAGGGCCACCGAGATCGATCCAGTCTCGGTGGTGATCGAGACCGTGCCGCCATCACCCGCGGCGGCGGTCGCACCCGTGGCCATCAGATCTCCTGTGATCTCCACGTCGCCGCCGTTGCCGGCGTCGATCGCGATGCTCCCGCCGGCGCCGTCGTTCACGTCCTCGATCCCCGAGACATCCAGGGTTCCCTCGATGTCGACGAGACCGTCGCCACTCTCGCTGCGAATGCCGCCGCTGGTCGTGATGCCCGTATGGTTGAGCGCCAGCGAGTAGACGTCACCGGTGGTGAAGATCACCTCGCCGCCCTCGGCCTCGAGAGTCCCCGCCTGTGTCAGAGCGAACGTGCCCGGATCCGCAGCCGGGCCCTCCACCTGCACCAGAAGCTTCCCATCGAGGGTCATGAGCAGGATCTCGTCCCCCGCGACCATCGCGATCATGCCGCCGCGGGCCACGATCGAGCCGTGGTTGGCAACCGTGCGGCCGAGCAGGGTCACGGAGCCGGCCTCGATCTTGCCCTCGTTCGCGACACTCCCGGCGAGCTCCGTGAATTGATCGACACCCGCCAGGAAGTCATCGTCCGTCATGGCGCCGGCCGCGGCGATCAGGGCGCCCACGTTGATGATCGCCTCACCGCCAAAAAAGATTCCGGCGGGATTCACGATGTACACGCGTCCGTTCGCGAGAAGCGACCCGTCGATCTGGGTGGGGTTTCCATCCAGCACCCGGTTCAGTACCCGCGCCGCGGCACTGGGCTGGATGAACTCGACTGTTTCGACCGGGAGAACGTCGAAGCTGGTATAGTCGATGATGCTGCCGTCGCTGGCCGTAATCCGCGTCACGTCTCCGTCGCGCGCAAAGCTCACCTGGCCTGCCTGCACCTCCTCGCCCACCGGCGCCGCGTAAACGACGGGGACACCGGGCGCTGCGACCAGCATGCCGGCCAGAGCCAGATGGGCCATGGCCCACCCGATTCGGCGCAACGCGACGCTGTCGCCGCCAATCCGACGCATCAGTAGAGCACCGTGATGCTGACGTGGGACTCGATCGATCCCTTGCTCGCGAGTCGGGGTACGTCGTCCAACGCCACTCCGATGTCGAAGCGCGCGTTGAGGTTGCGCAGCAGCTGGAGTTCGATGCCTCCGCCAACGCTCTTGATGGACTGGGCGGTCTCGGCGAACGCGCTCCCGCGACTCGACCACACCTTTGCAACATCGAAGAACGCCCGGAGGATCAGATCCCAGTCGGGACTTCCGTAGACGTACGGGGGCCGATCGCGAAATTCTCCGAGGAACGGAACCAGCAACGGGCGGCTTTTCGGATAGAACAAACGCGGCACGTGCAAGCGGTACTCGATCGAACCGAGCAGCGCCGTGTCTCCCGCCAGGATCGACTGCGCATAGCCGCGCACGCTGTGGAGACCACCCACCACCTGTTGAAACTGAGGGACGAGACGATTCCCGAAGGCGGCCTGGCCGCCGAAGCGCAGCGCAATTTCGTGGGCGAGGGTCGAGCTCGACGGGCTGCTCGGATCCTCCCAGGCTACCCGGTTGAGAAGCGGCTCGAGAAAGAACGAGAGGGAAGAGTCCCAGTGCATGACCGTGAAGTCGGTGTCGGGGTTCACACGGCCGAGTCGGGTGCTGCTGTTCACATTCGTAGACGAGACGCCGTCGAGATTGACCTCGAGGTCCAGATTCACGCGTAGCGAGCTGATGACGGTCTGGCGCTGGGCGAGGATCCCGAACTGGGGCACGAAGAAGTCTTCATCCGCTCGAGTACCAGCGAGCTTGTTGTTGACACGCTCGTGCTGCCAGCGCAGTCCCAAGAAGAGGTCGATGAAGAGATCCCGATGTTGGAAGATGTTGCAGAGAATCCGCGAGCGGGCGTCCCAATGGTCACCTTCGAAGCCTCCGAAAGAGATGCCCACGTCCGAGGCGTCGTACTGGCTCCAGGAACCCGCCAGCTGCCCGCGAATGCGGTCCTGGAAGCGACTGGCCAGGAGCGGGAAGTCGTAGGAGCCCCAGAGGCCGTGAACCTGGCTGAAAGCGCCTGTCAGGTAGTCGAGGCGGAGGACGTCGTCGCGGCCGGTCAGTTGGTTGTGGACGAAGCCGAATCGTTCCCGCCACCGGGTCGTCTGATCGGTTCCCGTGTCGGAGACCTGGACGTAGGCAAACCAGGGCCGGTTCTCTGCGACGCGGTACTCGACGCGGGAGGTGCCCGGCAGATCGCCGGGAGAGAGCTTCGCGTCGACGCGACGCCCCGGGTGTCGACTGGCGCGGGTCGCGAAGTCCGCGAGCTCTCGCGATCGGATCAGATCCGCGTCGCCGCCGGTCTGGAGCGGCGAGCGCTCCAGAAGCCAGGCGTGGGCGAGGTGATTGGTTCGCTGCTCGAGGGTCAGGTCCCCGAAACGGGCCCCTGACGCCACGGTGGCGACGCTCGCGACGCGGCCCGTCCAGATCTTGATCCGGAGACTGGACTCCCGGCTCGGTCGCAGATCCCGGCCGGTGCCCTCCTCGATGTCGGGAAACGTGACGAGCACGGCGTCGATGCCCCGCCGATTGAGCGCCCCGACGATGGCACGACCGATGGCCGGAAAAGCGCTGGCCTGATAGCGGTTGTCGCGATCGCGGAGCAAGCCGAGGGTCACAGACGAGCCCCGCTCTCCCGGTCGCGGCGCTCGGTATCCCGCCCGGCCGAGCAGGAGCGTAACTTCCAGGTCGCGCAGCTCGCCGATCGGCGGATGATCGGGATGATCCAAGGCGTAGTCGATCAAGAATTCGCTGACGACGTAGCTTCGAATCGCGCGCGCGGGCTGTGCGTTGGCCGGGTCGACAC
>JACZXC010000370.1 GCA_022571825.1 Myxococcales bacterium
CCTCGACGAACCGGAACGAGTTGAGGTTCTTGAGCTCGGTCCGAATTCCGAGCTGGGACGCGCCCTTCCGGCGCAGTGAGACGTTCGCGTCGCAGCGAAAATTCCCCTTCTCCATGTCGGCGTCCGAGACCTCGAGGTAGCGCAAGATCGAACGCAAGCTCCGGAGATAGACACCCGCTTCCGCCGGAGAACGCAGATCGGGCTCCGAGACGATCTCGATCAGGGGAACACCCGATCGATTCAGGTCCACGTGGGTGGAGCCGCGGCCGGCGATCGCGTCGTCGTGGATCGATTTTCCGGCGTCCTCTTCCATGTGGATCCGCGTGAGTCCGATGCGGCGGGTCGTGTTGTCACCGGCGCCGTCCTCGACGCGGATCTCGATCCAGCCCCCCGTCGCGATCGGCTCCTCGTACTGCGAAATCTGATAGCCCTTGGGCAGATCTGGGTAGAAGTAATTCTTTCGCGCGAAGACCGAGCGCGTGTGAACCACGCAGTGGGTGGCCAGGGCGGTGCGGATCGCCAATTCCACCGCCCGCCGGTTCAGCACCGGAAGCACCCCGGGGAGCGCCAGACAGATGGGGTGAACGCAGTGATTGGGCGCCTCCCCGGTACTCACGGGCGCCGGGCTGAACAACTTGCTCTCGGTGCGCAGCTGGACGTGCACCTCGAGACCGATCACGACCTCGTATTCCGGACGGGGGTCGCTCATGACGCCTGGGGCGGAACTCGGGTGTGGTGGTCCGTCAGGCGCTGGAAGGCGTCGGCAACGCGCAGCAGGGTCGACTCATCCAGCGCGCGACCGAGGAGCTGCAGACCCACGGGCAGTCCCCGGACGAATCCACAGGGAATCGAGATTCCCGGAATGCCCGCCAGGTTGGCGGAAACGGTGTAGACATCGGACAGATACATTCGCAGCGGGTCGTCGATCTTCTCCCCCAGGCGGAAGGCGGTCTCCGGGCTCGTCGGCGTCGCGATGGCGTCGCAGCCCCGAAACGCCTGCTCGAAATCGCGCCGCAACAGTGTCCGCACCTGCTGTGCTTTGCGGTAGTAGGCCTCGAAGTAGCCGGCCGAAAGCACGTAGGTTCCGAGCACGATGCGCCGCTTGACCTCCGGTCCGAAGCCCTCAGAGCGGCTGCGGCGGTACATGTCGGTGAGGCCGTCGTACCCCTCCGCACGGCGGCCGTAGCGCACGCCGTCGTAGCGCGCGAGGTTGCTCGATGCTTCGGCCATGGCGACCAGATAGTAGGTAGCCACGGCGTACTTCGTGTGCGGCAGGGATACTTCGCGCACCTTGGCACCCGCGCGCTCGAGTACTGACACCGCCGCGCGTACTGAATTCAGCACCTCGGGATCTACGCCCTCTTCGACGAAATACTCCCGGGGCAGACCCAGAACCAATCCCGACACGTCCCCGCCAAGGGCTTCGGTGAATCGGGGTACGGGCTCTGGGAGTGAGGTCGAGTCCCGGGGGTCGTGGCCGGCGATCGCTTCGAGAAGCCGGGCACAGTCGCCGGCGGTGTGTGCCAGGACTCCAATCTGATCGAGGGACGAGGCAAAGGCGACCAGTCCCCAGCGGGATACGCGTCCGTAGGTGGGCTTGAGCCCCGCGATCCCGCAGAAGCCCGCGGGCTGTCGAATCGACCCGCCGGTGTCGCTGCCGAGGGCGCCGGGCACGATTCCAGCCGCTACGGCAGTCGCCGACCCACCCGAGGATCCGCCCGGCGTTCGCGCGCGATCCCAGGGGTTTCGGGTGGCGCCGAAGACCGAGTGCTCGGTGGAGGAACCCATGGCGAACTCGTCCATGTTGGTGCGCCCGATCAGAATCGCGCCCGCGGCCTGCAGGCGGGCCACCGCTGTTGCGGTGTAGGGAGAGACGAAGCCCTCGAGAATCCGCGATCCGCAGCGAGTGAGCTCTCCGGACTGCACCAGGTTGTCCTTGATGGCCAGGGGGATCCCGTCCAGGGGCGACCGGACTTCACCCCGGGTTCGTCGCGTATCCGCGGCGTCGGCATCGGCGCGAGCCCCCTCCTTTCGCAGGCCGACGAAGGCGTGGAGCCCAGCGTCCGTCTCGGCCACCCGGTTCAGGCTTTGCTCAACCAGCTCCCGCGAGGAGATCGCACCCGTGTCGAGAGCGTCGCGCAGAGATTCCAATGTTGCCGGGTGATCGGTCACGTCAGCCGGCGTCCTCGCCCTCGAGAACCTTGGGAACCACAAACGCGAAGCCGTGCCGCTCCGGGGCGTTGGCCAGGGCCAGTTCCGGATCGATGGCGGGCACCGCGCGGTCTTCGCGCATCGGGGTCTCGCTTGGAACTAGGTGCGAAGTGGGCTCGACGTCGGTCGTATCGACGGCGTTGAGGGTCTCCACGTACTCGAGCATCCGATCGAGGTCCCGCGCAAGACGATCGGCCTCCTCGGTCGAGACGGAAAGCTGCGCGAGGGCAGCGACTCGTCTCACCTCTTCGCGGTCGATGCGCGCCATGGCGGCAGCGTAGCAAGCGTGCGGCTCCCGAGCGTGATAGCGTGCAGGATTCACCCATGAGCGACGAAGCCGAACCCTTCGGGGATATTCCCGACGAAATCCTGCGCAGCATTCGCGAGCTCGGCTGGAACCTGCCCATGCCGGTTCAGGCGAGAGTCATCCCCCTCATGCAGCAGGGCATCGACGTGATCGTCCAGGCCCACACGGGAAGTGGGAAGACCGGCGCCTTCGCGATCCCCATGGTGTCCGCTCTCGACCCCGAGTTGAAGACCTGTCAGGCCCTCGTGCTCTGCCCGACCCGTGAGCTCGCCAACCAGGTCGCGAATGAAATCGCGACGCTCGGCCGCCACAGGTCCGTGCGCACGGTGCCGATCTACGGCGGGGTCGGCTACACCGCCCAACTCGAAGGGATCGAGGCCGGCGCCCACGTGGTGGTGGGAACCCCGGGCCGAATCCTCGACCACCTGGGCTCGGGGCGGTTGAGCTTCGACGACGTCCGAACCGTCGTCTTCGACGAGGCCGACGAGCTGCTGTCCCTCGGTTTCTGGCCCGACATGCGCGAGATCAACAAATATCTGCCCAAGGAGCGCCAGTCGTGTCTGTTCTCGGCGACGATTCCCGAGCGGGTCCGCTCCCTCGCCCGGGTCTTCCTGAACGAACCGGAGTTCGTGTCGCTCTCAGAGGGGCAGATCGCACCCCAGGAGATCGAGCACTTTTTTGTCGTCCTCAGCGCCCAGGAAAAGGAGGCGGGCCTCGCTCGGATTCTGGAGTACGAAGACCCCGAGAGCGCGATCATCTTCTGCAACACCAAGAGCGACGTGCGCTATGTGACCTCGTACCTCCAGCGGCGCGGATTCGACGCAGACCAGATCTCCGGGGATCTGAGCCAGGCCGCACGCGAAGAGGCCATGGGGCGCATCAAGGCCGGAAAGCTCCGTTTCCTTGTCGCCACCGACGTCGCTGCTCGCGGAATCGACATCAGCGACCTGACCTGCGTGATCAGCTACTCGGCGCCCGAATCGCCGGAACTCTACGTCCACCGCACCGGACGCACGGGGCGCGCCGGCAAAGCGGGTCTGGCCAT
>JACZXC010000371.1 GCA_022571825.1 Myxococcales bacterium
GGGCGGGGTTCGGTTCCGCCCCCGAAATCATCGGCCAAGTCTCGCCCTTGGTGCGCCAGTACTCCTCTCGGGAACTCTGGCTGGCGAGGAAGTCCCGAAACGGGACCGGTCGGTAGCGCTCCCAGCGACCGCCCGGCGAGCGGAAGTCGGGAATCCCGGATGCGGTGGAGAGACCGGCTCCGGTGAGCACGACGACCCGGTCCGCGTTTCGCCAGCAGTCGGCCAGTTCCTCGATCCGACCCAAATTCCGAACCTCGACGAGACCCACGCGCCCGATCGTGGCCTCGGGGGTGGCTTGGCGGTGGTGCGACGGTCCTACCGTAGCCCGAGTCACTGGACGAAATCACGCCACAAGCGACCGGCATCGCCCCGCGCGGTAGACTGGCGGGAATGGGAATCATCGATCTGCGCAGCGATACGGTGACCCGCCCCTCCCAGGCCATGCGCAAGGCGATGGCGACGGCGGCGGTGGGGGACGACGTCTACGGCGAGGATCCGACGGTGAACCGGCTCCAGGAAAAGGCGGCGGAGCTGTTGAGAAAGGAGGCCGCGCTGTTCCTGCCTTCGGGCACCATGGCCAACCAAGCCTCGCTTCGCACCCTGACACGACCGGGAGACATATTGCTGGCCGGAGAGGGCGCCCATATTCTGCGCTACGAGTCGGGTGCGCCGGCGGCCCTGGCGGGCATCCAGGTACAGACGATCGGCCGCGACGGACTCTTCGACGGCGCCGACGTGCGCGCGGCGATTCATCCCGACGAAGCGCATTACGCACCCACGCGGGCCGTGGCCATCGAGAACACCCACAATGCTTCGGGGGGCCGGGTCTTTCCACTCGACCGGTTGAAGGACGTGGTTTCGGCGGCCCAGGAGCGAGGCCTGGCCCTGCACCTCGACGGTGCGCGTCTCTTCAACGCAGTGATCGCCACGGGAACGGCCGCATCGGTGTGGGCCGAGCCCTTCGACACGGCCACCTTCTGTCTGTCGAAGGGACTCGGTGCTCCGGTGGGATCCCTCGTCTGCGGCTCGGCGGAAGCGATCCGCCGGGTCCACCGTGCGCGCAAGCTGCTGGGCGGGGGGATGCGGCAGGTGGGCATTCTCGCCGCTGCGGGCCTCTACGCTCTCGAACACCAGGTGGAGCGGCTGGCTGACGACCACGCCAACGCGCGCCGGTTCGCCGACGGTCTCGAGAAGCTGGGCTTCGCGGTCGATCCCCCGCCGGAGACGAACATGGTGATGTTCGGCGTCGATGACACGACGGGCTTCCTTCGCGCCATTCGCGCCCGAGACCTCTGGATCAATCCCATGCGCGAGGGCCAGTTCCGGGCCGTGACCCACCTCGACGTCTCCGAGTCCGACGTGGACGAGGCCCTGGAGCGAATCGGAGAAGTGGTTGCAGAGGGAATCCGTTGAAGCCGCGGGACGAACCCGCCCCCGCCGCGACCCAGATTCCCGCCGCCCGGCGGTCGGCCTACCCGAGGCGAACCGGAAACGCGGTGCAGCCCCTCGTCGACGGCGAGCCGGCGTTCCGACGCATCTGCGAGGCGGTCGAATCCGCTCGGCACCGGGTCTGGATCACCGTGGCGTTCCTCGAACGCGAAGTGTCCATGCCCGACGGACGCGGCACGTTCTTCGACGTCCTCGACCGCGCCGCCACCCGGGGTCTGGATGTCCGGGCGCTGTTCTGGCGCGAGCCGCGTTTCGACGAGTTCGAACCCGACTCGAGTCACTTTCCCGGAAACGACGCCGAGCGACGCTGGCTCGCCGACCGGCGCAGCGGACTCCGCGCGCGCTGGGACCAGCTGCCCGATGGCTTCTGCCAGCACCAGAAGAGCTGGCTGATCGACCCGGGCGAGGCAACCGAGGTGGCCTTCGTGGGCGGAATCAATCTGGATGCGGCATCGATCTCGGCCCCGAGCCATCCGCCGCGATCGGAGCCACACGTCCACGACCTCTACATCGAGCTGCGGGGTCCAGCCGCCACCGATGTGCACCACAACTTCGTTCAGCGTTGGAACGAGGCGAGCGAGCGCGGTGAGGTGAGCGGAGTCTGGCCGGACGCGGATGCGGCAGGCGACCTCGAGTTTCCGGCATTCCCGTCTCGCGCCGTCGGCGAAGTCAGCGTCCAGATCACCCGTACGGTCATGCCGCGACGCTACGCAGATGAGTCGGCAACGCCGGGGGGCAAGCCCTTCCCCGTAGCCGACGGGGAGACCAGTGTCCTCGAGCAATACCATGCGGCCATCCGGGCCGCACGCGGCAGTCTCTACTTCGAGAATCAGGCGATCGGCTCGCCGGGCATCGTCGATGCCATCGCCGGCGCTCTCGAGCGCGGTATCGAAGTGGTCTACCTGGCGCCGGGCAACGCGCACCCGGCCTTCGTCGAGGCGCGAAGGAATCCGAAATCGGCCCTCTTCTTCGACGCACTCGCCGCGCTGGGGAACTACGCCAATTTTACTCTCGCGGCGATCGCCCGCAGCCTCGGCGAGGGCCGCTACGACGAGATCTACGTCCACGCGAAGATTCTGTTGATCGACGACGCCTGGCTCACGATCGGATCGACCAACATTGCGGAGCGCTCCTTTCACAGCGACACCGAGCTCAACGCCTCGGTCTGGCACCCGCCAACCGTGCGGGCCCTGCGCGAAAGGCTGCTGGCGGAGCATCTGGCCCGGGACACCTCGTCCCTGGGCGACCGGGCGGCGATGCGTTTGTACCGCGAGGTGGCCACGGCCAACCGCGACCGGCGCACCCGTCGGGAGCCCCTGGAGGGACTGGCCTACGCCCTCGACCCGCGGCACTACGGGGCCTGAGGTCGCTCGCACGCTGGCTGCCGTTCCCCAGCCGTTGCTTTCCATGAGGCGCTCTGGTTCCATGCTCCCCACCTGCACCGGGTTCGATCCCGAAACGAGAGATGCCAGGTGGCTTACGACCTCGTGATCCGGAACGGAACGCTCGTCGACGGGAGCGGAGCCGACCCCACCCCCGCCGACGTCGCGGTGCAGGGCGACCGAATCGCCGCCGTCGGCCGGGTCGACGGCAGCGCCGCGCGAACCATCGAAGCCGAGGGCTGTCTGGTCACCCCCGGCTTCATCGACATCCATACCCACCTGGATGCGCAAATCTTCTGGGATCCGATTGTCTCGTCCCCTTGCTGGCACGGAGTCACGTCGGCGGTGATGGGCAACTGCGGCGTGGGCTTCGCCCCCATCCGACCCGAGGACCGCGAATATTTCGCTCGACTCATGGAGTCGGTGGAGGACATCCCCACCGTGAGCATCATGGAGGGCCTCCCGTGGAGCTGGGAGACCTTCGGCGAATACCTCGACGCGGTGCAGGCGCTTCCCAAGGGCATCAATCTGGGGGGCATGATCGGCCATTGCGCGGTCCGCTACTGGGCGATGGGCAAGCGATGCCTGGACCAGAAGCAGGCTTCCGCCGAGGACATCGAAAAGATGCGCGAGATCGTGTCCCAGGCGATCGATCGGGGCGCCCTCGGCTTCTCGACCTCGCGCACCCTGGTGCACAAGACCCCCGACGGTGAACCC
>JACZXC010000372.1 GCA_022571825.1 Myxococcales bacterium
GAGTCGATCTTCGTCTACGGACCCGAGGCCTACTACCACTTCCTCTCGGATCGCTACACCGCATGGCCCTTCTCCCAGCTCTACCCCGGACAGGCGGGGGGGGATGATGGCCGGACCTTGACGAACCTCCTCGAGCAGGAGCCGCCGAAGCTGGTCGTGAGTGGCTTGCTGAGCTGGCCGGGAATGCCGGCTCTTCCGAGCTACACACCGGTTCTCGTCGGGCATCTGAACGATCACTACGAAGTGGACGATCGGGTCTTTCGACGCCACTGGCCCCGCGGCGGTCGCGTGCCCCCCGCCTGGACCGTCTCGGTGCTGCGGCGATTGTCGAGCGCGCCGGCGCGATCCGAGTAGGACTCAGCTCGACGGTGGGTCCGTCGGCGAAGTGGGAGTGCCCGGTTCAATACTTTCCAGTGAGGCGATTGCGCAGCGCCCGCGCACGTCCACTTCACCGGCAGGCAATCTCGGATCGCGACGGTGCCATGGCGGGCGCTCGTGGCCAGGCTCAGCCGCGCTCAGCCGCGCCCATCGGCGAGTGAAAGGAGTAGACTGTATGGCTCCGAGGGTTCCCCATGCGCCGCGGCATCGTCGTGATTCCCACCTACAACGAAGCGGAGAACCTTCCGCTGATCGTGCCCGAGGTGCTGGCCCAAGACGACCGCCTCGAGGTTCTGGTGGTGGACGACGACTCCCCCGACGGGACCGGAAAGATCGCCGAGGACCTGGTGGATTCTACCGGCCGGGTGCACGTGCTCCACCGCCAGGGCAAGGAAGGCCTCGGCCCCGCCTACCGCGCGGGGCTCTCCCGGGCCCTGGATCTGGGCGCCGATGTCATCTTCCAGATGGATGCGGACTTCTCCCATCCGCCCGGGACGATCGGAACCATGCTCAGCGATCTCGAGGACTTCGATGTCGTGCAGGGTTCGCGCTATCTCAAAGGAATCACGGTGGTGAACTGGCCCATCGAGCGAATCCTGATCAGCTACTTCGGAAACGCGTACGCCAAGCGAGTCACCGGGCTTCCCCTCACGGACACGACCAGCGGATTCCGCTGCATACGCCGGAGCCTCCTCGAGCGGATTCCCCTCGACCGCATCCGCTCCAACGGCTACGCCTTCCAGATCGAGATGAACTACCACTTCATGAAGCAGGGGGCGCGGGTGAAGGAGATCCCGTTCTTCTTTCTGGATCGGACCCGCGGCCTCTCGAAGCTGACCCCGCGCATCGGCCTCGAAGCGCTCTGGATGGTGTGGTGGCTTCGGGTCGCGGACGTACTGGGACGAATCTGACTGCATGGGGGCTCGCCGGATCGGCGCCCTGGTCGCCCTCGGTCTCGCGTTGGCGGCCGTGGGGATTGGGATCCGCGTTCACAACGCCTTCCACTATCCGATCAACAAGGGATTCGACGCGCGGCCCAACTGGCGCTACATCGACCGCCTCGGCGAATCCTGGGCGCTGCCCGCCCCCGATGCGGACTGGGCCACCGCCCATCCGCCGCTCTTCTATTACGCGTCCGCCGCCCTGGGTCGCGCCCTGGGCCACCCCGACAAGCAGGACCTCGTCATCTGGATCCGTCTGATCAGTGCCGCGTTCGGCCTGCTGACCGTGGGCCTGGCCGCGGCCCTGGTGTACCGCGTCGATCCCGAGAATCCCCAGCGCGCCGTGCTGGCGGGTGTGCTCCTGCTCTTCCTGCCGGTTCATATCTACATGAGCGCGATGCTCCACGAAGAGCTTCTGGTCTCATCCCTCGCCTCGTTGGTGGTGGTTGGAATCGCCTGGGAGTGCACGGACCCGGGGCGCCCGCGGCGGGCACTCCTGCGCGCCGCCGGGTGGGGCGTGGTGGCCGGTCTGGCCCTGCTCACCAAGCTGACCGGCCTGTTGATCATCATCACTGGCGCGGCGGCCTACGCTCTCGACGGCTGGCGCCGCCGCGACCCGGTCCTGGCCGCGGGGCGCGCCGCCGTGCTGGTGGGGGTCGCCCTGGTGGTGGGCGGCTGGTACTACGCCCACAACCGCCTGGAGTACGGGTACTTCTACCCCTATGGGCTCCCGTCCCATCGAATCCTGTTCAAGTATCCGCCTGGGGAGCGGCAATTCGCAGACTACCTGCGCGTTCCCTTTGCGACCTTCACCGAGCCGAGCGTCATCTCTCCCGAGCTTCTGCGCTCGATCTGGGGGAGCACGTACATCTCGGTCTGGTTCGATGGGCACCGCCACTTCCTGCCGACCACCGGCGACGCCGTAAACCGCGCCGGAACCGTGATCCTGCTGCTGGCGCTGCTACCCACGCTGGCCTTTGCCCGCGGAATCGGGCGCGGATTGCTGCGTGCGGTGGAGTCGCCGCGGGGGCCCGATCCACCCCTGCTGTTGCTGGTCGGGCTGACGCTCGGTGGCTATGTGGCCTTCAGCTGGCGCAACCCCTGGTTCGCCGTCCTCAAGGGGACCTTCCTGCTGGGCCTGTCCGTGCCCTTCGCGTTCTACGCCAGCGAGTCCCTCAACCTCTGGGCTCGGGTCTCTCGGGCGCGCGCCGGGGTCATCTGGACCTGGATCGGCGTCCTGTGCCTGGCCGCTGTTTTGATCTTCACCCAGGGACTGCTGTTCGAGAAGCACGACAAACCGGGATTCAAGTGGGCGAAGCCGCCGATCTTTCATGCCCCGGCCTCGGATTAGAATCCGGATATGAAGCGCATTCTCCTCGTCATCCTGCAAGTTGTCGTCTCGGCCGAGCTGACCTTGCAACTTCTGGGATTCATCGCTCCCCACTGGAGATCGCGCGCCGGGAAGCTTCCGACAGCGAGCGATGCCGTCACGATCCTGTGTGTGGGTGACTCCCACACCTACGGAGCCCCGCTACCGGCCGCCGAAAGCTACCCAGCTCAGCTTCAGGCCCGCCTCGACGCGCGCCCGGGGCAGACCTACCGCGTGGTCAACCTCGGTGTGCCGGGCATCAACTCCGCGATGATCGCCAATCGATTCGAGGACCACCTGGTCCGGTATCGGCCGGATCTCGTGATCCTGTGGGCGGGGGGGAACAACCGCTGGAACGAGAACGAGACGGAAAGCTGGGGCGAAGCAGGCGCCCCGAGTTGGGCGCGCCGGGCGTTGCTTCGCGTCAAGCTGGTTCGCTGGGTCCGATTCCTCGGCAGCCGGGTTGCCCTGGCGGGCGATGGTCGCGCGGAGCTCCTCCATTGGGAGAAGGGCCGTTCGACGACCTGGCGTCTCGGAGACGAGCTGATCGAGATCCGGAGGGAGGGCCCCGATTCCGTCCGGGTCAGCCGCGAGCGCGCAGGCGAAGGTGCGCGGAAGGATCTGACCCGCATGGTCGAGACCGCTCGGGCCTACGGGTTGCCGATCCTGCTGGTGACCTACCCCTACGAGCAATTCGGGTGGGTCAACGACGCCACGCGGAGCGTGGCCCGCGAGCTCGAGGTGGAGATGCTGGAGACGGTCGCCGATCTCGCCCGTGCGAGGGCCGCCGGATACACGCGCGGCGAGCTGATCGTGATGGCCGCGGGTCCTCATCCACGGGGCGTGTT
>JACZXC010000373.1 GCA_022571825.1 Myxococcales bacterium
AGAGGCGCCAGCACCAGCGGGAGGATCCCCAGGTAGAACAGGCGCGGATACCCGGGGCTCGAGTCGACGGCGCCCGAAAGCAGGGCCGCGAGCGTCTGGGTGCCGTGAGTCTGCGACTGGGTCACCACCGAACCGGGCCCCCGCTCGGTCAGCCCCTGCAGCTCCCAACTCGGCACCACCTGGATGGCCGCCAGGCACGCTCCCAGGGCGACGCCCAGCGCGAGCGAAGCGACAGCGAACGGCAGGTGGGCACGGCCCTCGGGGCGCGTGGCCCGGCCGGCCAGACGCAGGGCGGCGTGGAACGCAATCGCGTACACCGAGTAGGCCGCCGCCTGGAACCAGCCCGTGAGTGCCGGGAGAGCAACCGCGATCCCCAACAACAGCACCCAGCGAAGCTCCCGACGCGTGCACAGCCTTTCGCTGGCCAGCAGACCCAGGGGAAGCCACACGCACGCGGCCAGGGCGGGGGTGAACCACAGGGCCTGGATCGCCACGATGCCCGAGCCCATGAACGTGAAGCCCGCCGCCAGCGACGCCGCGCGCGAAAGCCCGATCGCGCGGGCGTAGAGGGCCATGAACCAGCCGGCGCAGAAGAGGTGCACCAGCACGCTGGCCTCGATGGCCAGGTGGGTCGGAAGCAACAGGAAGACGACATTCAGTGGATAGAAGACGCCGGGCAGACCGGTTGCGAGCATCGGATGGCCCGCGTACTGATGGCGTTCCACAGCGGCAGGGTCCCGGCCAGCAAGGTCTCCCGAGCCCAATGCGCGACGGGATAGACGTAGAATGCCAGGTCCCCGGCGTTCGTCACCCCCGGATCGGCGCCCACAGCGGGTGCGATGATCCGGTAGTACCAGAAAAGTCCCGCCGCCGCGGCGAACCCGAGTGCGACGGCGAGTTCGGACCCACGCGGGCGGTTCAGATCGGTCCGGGTCTCTTTGCTTTGGATCGACGCGGCTCGCCTCCTATTCAGCGTAACCGAGCACGCGCAGCCGCTCCCGGTCGCCGGGCGAGAGCCTCGCCGGCTGATCCCCGCGTGCCGCCAACCGATCCGCGAGCTCGTCGATCCGCCGCGCGTGGTTCCGAGCCACGATCGGAAACGCGTCTGCGACGTCCCGCGTCTCGCCGGGATCGTTGTGCAGGTCGAACAGGTACAGCGTTCCGTCCTCGCGGCGGCGAGTGGCCTTCCAACCCCCCTTTCGGAGAGTCTGGTAGAACTGCTCGCTCAGGAAGAGCTCGTCCGGCCCGAGCTCGCCCGCTTCGGCCTCTACGGGCCGGGCCAGGTGCCGGATCAGGTCGAAGACGTCCTCCGAACGCAGAAAACGCGACGCATCCTCGGCCAGCGGAGGCGAGACGATCAGCGGGACCCGAAGCACCGGCTCGAAGGAGGGATTGCCCAGGTGCTTCCCGACCCGATTCGCGAGCTGCTTGAGAGTCAGCCCCGCTGGCGCGTGCTTCTCGTCGAGCTGCTCCCCGTGATCGGAGGTGAACACCACCCGGGCATTCTCCAGCAGGCCGCGCTCTTCCAGGGCATCGAGAAGCTCTCCAAAGGCGGTGTCGAAGGCGCTCACCGACTCTCGGTACGTGCGATCGAGGAGCGCGTAGTCGTGGACGTCGAGATAGTGGACGTAGATGAACAGGTTCTCCGCGGGCAGCCGGTCCAGGACCTCGAGCAGGGCGCGGGTCACGTGCGCCGCCGTGCGCGTGCTCGCGTCGACGAGCTCGATCTCCTCGCGGTTGGCGGGTCGGGCGCCCACTTCGACCCACTCGTCGAAGCCGCGATCAAACCCCGCAGGCCGGAAGAGGTAGGGATTCGCGGTGACTCCGACGGTTCGGTATCCAGCGCGTTTCATCTCCTCGCCGAGGGTGGGCACCCCGCCCGGAATGCAGGAATCCTCGCCCTCGATTCCTTCCAATCCTTTCGACTGGGCGAAGCGAATCAACCCACACCAGGTTCGGCCGTTCCAGTGAAGCGTTCTCGCGGGATCGCCCGACTCGATGCTCGGGGTGCGCCCGGTGAAGAGCGCCGCCATGGACATCGAGGTCTGATGGAAGGAGGCGACGGCGTGGGTGAAGAGCTGTCCGCGTTGGGCGAGTCGATCGATGTTCGGGGTCAGAAGCGGGGAACCGTAACAGGAGAGGTGATCGCGCCGGAGCGTATCCACCACGATCAGGAAGATACGCGACGGGGAAGACGACTCGGGAGGCCGGCAGCCGATCGCGGCGCTCGCCACGAGAAGCGCGACGAATGCGCGGACCGGCCCGGCTCTACTCACTCGGCATACCCGAGCGCTCGGAGGCCGTGGAGCGCCTCGTGGTCGAGGTCCGGCGCGGCGGATCCGCTCGCGATCGCCTCCGGCGTGCGCCACAGGGCGGCTCCCACGCGCGCGAGATCCGCGGGCACCGCCTCGGCGCGCGCATCCAGGGGATCCATCTCGGCCGGGTCGCGATCCTTTCGGTAGATCTCGGTTCGGCCATCCCTGTGTACGATCAGCTTCCATGGCCAGCGCGTGACGGCGAAACGATGACTGCGCGGACGCAGATGTTCTTCGAGCACCGAATCGGGGTGGAGCTCCGCGACCAGGTCGCGCTTGGCCAGCGGCGCGCGTTCGGCGAGGAGATCGCGTCCCCTCATCTGGGTTCCGATGGGCGCACCGGCCAGCGCGAGAAGCGTCGGCGCGACGTCGAGCAGGTCGACGGGCTCCGCGATCCTGCGCGCTGCTGCCGCCTGCCGGGGATCGTGGAGGATCATGGGAACCCGCAGGACCTCGCCGTGAAGGTGGATCCCATGGAACCATCCTCCGTGGTCGAGAAACTCTTCGCCGTGGTCGGCGACGATCATCAGGATGGGCGGCTCGAAGCCAGCCTCGGCGAGGACGCGGCGGAGCTCACCGATCGCCTCGTCCACCGCCGAGATCTCGGCGTCGTAGAGATCGATCAACCGCTCGACCTCCCGTGAATCGGGCCGGACTTCGTCGCGGGCGAGCATCGAGATGTATTCGGCGGTGGCGGGAGGCGCCGTAGCGTGGTGGTCGGGATCCCGCAGGAAGCGCGCGAGATGGCGGGGCGGCGGATCGAATCCCGGATGAGGCTCCATGTAGTGCACGTAGAGGAAGAGCGGGCCCTTGCGCAGCGTGCGCAGCTTCTCTTCCACCACGCGGTTGATTTCGCTCGCCGTCGGTGCCCGCAGGGCGACCGGCTTCCCCTCCGGGATCTCGACCGTCAGCAGGGCCCCCTCCGCCGACAGCGGGACCTCGATTCCCTCCGCGCTCCAGACGTCGAAGCCTCGCGCGAAACCCCGCGGCTCTGTCACGTGGACGAAGTTTCCATTCACGGCCAACGTGTGGTAGCCCCGCTTCCGGAGCAGCTCGGCCAGGATGGGCAGCTGGCCGTCGAGGTCGTGTTCGAACGACACCGCACCGTGCTCGGAGGGATAGCGGGAGGTAAAGAGGGATCCGATCGAGGGCTTGGTCCAGGAGCTCGGCGCGGTCGCGTT